>JAURYI010000133.1 GCA_030654015.1 Methylococcales bacterium
CACGCCATTTATGGTATGTTAAAAACAAATAAAACTTTTGAAGGGGCTAGATTTTATTCTTTGCCCCTCCAAGTTAATTCACACGCTATTTTGTGACTTTTTCAAATAGCGGACTTGCGTTTTAAGAGAGTATCTACAAACGCCAGTATTTTTAAAAGGCTACTGTAACACAACAAACAAGCCTTCATCACCGCGCTGGATATTTATCAACAGCGGGGCAGTGGGGTTGATTGCCTGTTTTAATTCATTCAGATTACGCACACGGTAACGATTCGCCGACACGATAACATCACCCGTTTGTAAACCGACACGCGCCGCGTAGGAGTTGGGCTTGATATTGCTGAACACTACGCCTTCCAGTTCGTCTTGGTGTATGGCACTTAATAGCGTGCCTTTTAATGAGCGGTGCAGTTTTTCCCCCGCCAGTTGTGCCAGTTCAGGTTTGCTGATGGTGGCGGTGACGGTCTTTTTTTCGTTGCCGCGAAAATAATCTATCGCCACATTATCGCCGACTTGCAGTAAACCCACGAGGTTGCGAATATCATGACTGTCTTTAATCGCTTGTCCGTTGGCAGCGACAATCACGTCGCCGATTTGTAGCCCTGCTTTTTCGGCGGGCGAGTTGCTTTCAATACGACTGATTGCCGCGCCTTGTTTATTGCTTAAATTAAAGGCGGTCATTAATTCAGGCGTTAAGTCTTGGGTGGTGACACCGAGTAAGCCGCGTCTGATTTCGCCGTGTTTAACCAGCGAGTCTTTAATGGTCATTGCCATGTTGGTGGGAATGGCGAAGCCGATGCCGACATTGCCGCCGCTGGGCGCGAGAATGGCGGTGTTCATACCGACCAGTTCACCGCGTAAATTGACTAACGCGCCGCCTGAGTTTCCCGGATTAATCGACGCATCAGTTTGAATAAAATCTTCATACCCTTCGATACCCAGCCCTGAACGCCCCAACGCACTGACGATACCTGAGGTGACTGTTTGCCCTAAACCAAACGGATTACCAATAGCGACTACAAAATCACCGACGCGCAGCCGACTGGAATCGGCGACGGGTATTTGGGTTAAATTTTCCGCAGGAATTTTGATGACCGCAACATCGGCTTCTTTATCGGCACCGACCAATTGCGCGGCGAGTTGCCGACCGTCTTGCAGGGTGACTTTGATTTTATCGGCTTTGGCGATAACGTGGTTGTTGGTCAACACCAAGCCTTGTTGGCTGTCGATAATCACCCCAGAACCTAAACTATTACGCTGTTGCTGGCGCGGCATATTGGGAATCTGAAAAAACTGCCGAAAAAACGGATCTTGCATCAACGGATTTTCTTGAATCTGGATGTTGGTCGAAGTGGAGATATTGACAACGGCAGGCATACTGCGTTCCAGCATCGGTGCTAATGAGGGCATGGGTTGCCCGTCAACAGCGGTGGGCAGTCCTGTCGCAAAGCTGGGCGTATGCAGACATAAAGACACGGGCAACAGCGTCATCAATAGCAGTTGTTTGACTGATTTACTATTCATTATGATTTTCCATTGGTTGTTTGGGTATCTCACTATATGAGGTCTAAAAATCAGGTGTCAAGTCTCAGCATAAGCATTAAATCAGCAATCAATGACGATAATAAGTAGAAAAAGAAATTTTCTACTTATTATTAGGAAAATTACCTAGAGGTTATATTCATAATATTGTTGATAATAGCCATTTAATTATTAACTTACTTTATTTATGAATCGTACCGTCAATATCATTGTAGGGCTATTATTTCCACTCTTATCATTTGCCCACGGCCCCACGCCGCAACAGGCGAATGAAACTATTATTATTAACGCACCTGTTGAAAACGTTTGGTCTGCTGTTAAACAATTTGATGAGATTTCAACGTGGCATCCTGATGTTAAAAACAGCACAGGGGATGGTAAAAATGAATCAGGGGGAATTCGTGTGATTACCCTAGAAAATGCTGAGCAATTCACTGAAGAATTAGATTATTACAGTGACCAAGAGCATAAATATAAATACCGTATTAAAACCGAAAATGTCAAAGCATTGCCTGTCAGTTCACATTCCAGTAGTTTGCAAGTAACCGCAGGGGACGAACCTAATACCAGCGTGGTGAGTATTAAAAGTCGGTTTTATCGTGGGGATACCAGTAATTCACCCACAGAGCAATTAAATGATGAGGCGGCAGTTAAAGCGATGACGGCATTTTTTAAAAATGGTTTAATTGGATTACAGAAAAAATTAACGAAATAATATATTAATGAATGAGGTATAAATTAGATTTTATGCCTTATTCTTCCACGGTTTTTATTAATCGTTCACGCAATGCTAATAAAGTCATTTCTGCGGTGGTCATGATGCCTAATTTTTCTTTAATATTAGTGCCGTGATTACACACGGTTTTATAGCCTAAGCACAGCTTTTCAGAAACTTGCCGCGTGGTATAGCCATTGGCTAATAAACAGAATATATCAAATTCACGCGGCGATAAAAGTTTTATTTTTTCGCTGTCATCCAAGCCAGAAGTCATACTGATAACCATTTGTTGGGCTAATTCGGTTTCAATATAAGTACCGCCTTGGGCAACACGCCGAACCGCTGTAATGAGCGTATCTGGCATACTGTTTTTAGTAATATAACCCTTAGCACCTGCTTTAATGGCACGGGTGACATAAATTAATTCATCATACATACTGAATATAATAATTTTACAGTGCGGATCACGATGAATAAGTCGTTTAATGGTTTCAAAGCCACCAATACCCGGCATTGATAAATCTAATAAAACAATATCAGGTGTGTATTGAATATATAACTGACAAGCTAATTCACCGCGATCCGCTTCATAAATTTCGCCAATATCTTCAGATAAGGATAAATAAGTTTTATAGCCTGTGCGTACTACGGCATGATCGTCTACTAATAGCACGTTAATTTTTTTCGACACGCCCGCCTCATAATTAATTTAAAACAATCATCATGCAGTAAGCCTTTATTTAACACAATAAGAAAAATTCCTGTTTTCGTGCCTTTAAAAATAACAGGGAATTTTTCACGATTTTTTAAGGAATAATTAACGCTATTATTAGGGTGTTATTCTGTAACCCTGTTTATTGTCTTGGCTTATCATTGACAGCGCGTATTGATAGTTATTTTATTTTCTGCCTGATCAAGTTGCTGCACTATCAGTACGCAAAAACGATTAATTGATGCAAATAAATAACATCGGTTCAAATTAAATAATCATAATCTGGAGGAGCTATGCAAATCTCAACGTTTGCTCGCCGTGCTGGTACGACAGCGTTAATTTCAAGTGCGTTATTTGCGTTGTCGCACCCTGCAAAAGCAAATAAAGAACTGGATACTTTATCAAAACAAAATACCAATTGGGTGATGCAAACTAAAGATTATAGCTCAACCCACTTTAGTGAAATGTATGACATTAATGTCACTAACGTAAAGAATTTAAAAGTGGCGTGGTCATTTTCTACTGGGGTTTTAAATGGGCATGAAGGCGGGCCTTTAGTGGTTGACGGCATTATGTATGTGCATACGCCTTACCCGAATAATGTCTTTGCGATTGATTTAAAAGAGCCAGGTAAAATTTTGTGGCAGTACAAGCCTAAACAAAATCCCGCCGCTCGCGCTGTCGCCTGTTGTGACGTAGTCAACCGTGGTTTGGCTTACGCACCGGGTGGTAAAGACTATCCTGCAACGATTTTTCAAAATCAGTTAGATGGTCATGTGGTCGCTATCAATGCTAAAACAGGTGAGCTGCTGTGGAAACTTGAGAACTCTGATATTGCGATGGGTTCAACACTGACGGTCGCACCGTTTGTGGCTAAAGATAAAGTTATTGTAGGTAGTTCAGGCGCAGAATTGGGTGTGCGCGGTTATGCGACTGCCTATAACATCAAAGATGGTAAGCAAGCATGGCGGGTGTATGCCACAGGCCCTGATGAAGATATTAAATTAGCCAAAGATTTTAACAGCGCGAATCCGCATTACGGTCAGTTTGGTTTAGGTTTGAAAACATGGGAAGGCGATGCGTGGAAAATCGGTGGCGGTACGAATTGGGGTTGGTACGCCTTCGATCCTGATTTAGATATGTTGTATTACGGTTCAGGCAACCCTGCGCCGTGGAATGAAACCATGCGCCCAGGTGATAACAAATGGACGATGACCATTTGGGGTCGTGACATTAACACGGGTGAAGCCAAATTCGGTTATCAAAAAACGCCGCATGATGAATGGGATTATGCGGGGGTGAACTACATGGGTTTATCTGAGCAGATGGTTGACGGCAAAATGACCAAACTGCTCACTCATCCAGACCGCAATGGTTTGGTGTATACCTTAAATCGCGAAAACGGTACGTTGGTTAATGCGTTCAAGATTGATGATACCGTCAACTGGGTTAAAAAAGTCGATTTAAAAACAGGTTTGCCAGAACGTGATCCTGAATATTCAACGCACATGGATCATCAAGCCAAAGGTATTTGTCCTTCTGCGATGGGTTATCACAACCAAGGTATTGAATCTTACGATCCCAACCAAAAATTATTCTTCATGGGAACTAACCACATTTGTATGGATTGGGAACCGTTCATGTTGCCCTATCGCGCTGGACAATTCTTTGTCGGTGCAACGCTGAATATGTATCCCGGCCCTAAGGGTACATTGGGTCAAGTCAAAGCGATGAATTCGGTCACGGGTGAATTTGCGTGGGAAAAACCAGAAAAATTCGCAGTCTGGGGCGGCACAATGGCAACGGCTGGTGATTTGTTGTTCTACGGCACATTGGACGGTTATATCAAAGCCTTGAATTCTAAAACGGGCGAAGAGTTATGGAAATTCAAATTGCCGTCTGGCGTTATCGGGCATCCGATTACTTATAAGCAAGATGGCAAACAATATGTGGCAATTTACTACGGTGTAGGCGGTTGGCCGGGTGTTGGTTTGGTGTTCGATTTACAAGACCCTACCGCTGGTTTAGGTGCAGTGGGTGCGTTTAAAGAATTGGCACACTATACCCAACAAGGTGGCGGTGTGATGGTGTTTGCATTGTAAGGCAAGGTATCGGAGTGCAAACCTAGGTTTGTACTCCTGATTTATCACTTGGCACTCCCATTTTATTAAAGGAAAAATATGCGCCACACACTTTATTTACTCTCTATTGCTTGCTTGTTAAGCGGTGCCGCTCTAGCCGATGAGACGGCGTTAAAAGTCTGTACGGCAACCGATGAAATGCCTTATTCCAATGAAAAAGGCGAAGGCTTTGAAAACAAGATTGCGCAATTATTAGGCACAGAACTGAAACGAAAAGTCGAAACGGTTTATTGGCAAGACCCGCGTTATTTTATTCGGGATTTTTTGGATAAAGGTTTATGTGATGTCGTTATTGGCGTTGATGTCGATGATCCGCGTGTATCGACGACCAAGCCGTATTACCGTTCAGGTTATGTTTTTATTTCTCGCACCGCAGACAATTTGGATGTGCAGAATTGGGACAGTGTCGCATTGAAAAAAGCCCAGAAGATTGCTTTTGTACCCGCAACACCCGCCGAAGTCATGCTTAAAGCCATTGGGCGTTATAACGAACTGTTTAATTATCAACAAGAGTTGGTCGGTTATAAATCGAAACGCAATGAATACGTTAAATACGATACGCCTAAGCTGGTGAGTGAGGTCAGTTCAGGTCATGCTGAACTTGCGGTGTTATGGGGACCTGCGGCAGCGCGGTATGTTAAAGAATCAACCGTGCCACTCACCATGACGCTGATTCCAGACAATAACAAACGCGCCGATGGGGAAAAAGTCGGTTTTCATTACAGTAGTGCGATGGCGGTGCGTAAGGGTAATGCGGCGTTGCTGAAGCAACTGAATCAAGTCATTGAGCAGAAAAAAGACGCGATTACTGAGATTTTGACCGCAGAAGGTATTCCGCTGGTTACGGAATAAGTTACTAACAAATAACGGACATGACGATGAAATTAACACCACTGATAACGGGTTGCGCAGTAGCAGGTTTGTTGCTCGCTACCCTGCAAACGGCACAGGCTGATATTAGCTTGAACAACGCCATTACAGGCGAAAAACTGGATTTGAGTTTTGCCAAAAAAGGCGGCAATGAAGAAAAATTCAAACAATTCATGCAAACGGGTAAAAACCCTTACAACGGCGATAAAGAAGCGGTTGAAAAAGGTAAAAGCCTTTATATGACGGGCTGTTCAGGTTGTCACGGTCATGAAGCAGAAGGCAAATTAGGGCCGGGGCTTGCCGATGATTATTGGACGTATCCGCGTAACGAAACCGATCAGGGTTTGTTTGAACTGCTGTTTGGCGGCGCGAACGGCATGATGGGGCCGCAATATGTCAATTTTAATACCGATGAACTGCTGCATATCATGGCGTTCATTCGGGATATTTATACGGGCGACCCTAAAAAAGCGAAATGGTTAAAAGACTAATTGGAGATTTATCATGAAAAATTTTTTAATTTGTATTGCATTGTTATTTTCCTGTTCTGCGTTCGCTTATGACGGCACACACTGCAAAGAAGCGGGCGTGTGCTGGGAGCCTAAAGCGGGTTATCCAGACAAGGTTGCAGGCAGTCAATACGATCCTAAACACGATGTGAATGAACTGAATAAACAGGCTCAATCGGTTAAAGAAATGGAAGCACGGAACGCAAAACGCTCTGAGCATCTCAGTAAAACGGGCAAATTCGTTTATGACGTAGACGAAATCCGTTGATTCACTCCGTTTTCGCTGACTGCAATAGCGGAAACAATGCACATATAAACACTTCTTTTGGGAGTACATAAACCTTTTTTGTACTCCTCTTTTTTTAACGAAATGGCAGTGATATGACGGACAATCAACTCGCTGATTGGCGGGCTAAAGCTCTACAATTTGAAATCGCACTCAATCAAATCATCATCGGACAGCAAACCGCTGTACGGCAGATGATGTTAGCGGTTTTTGCACGCGGTCATGTGTTGCTGGAAGGGCAAGTAGGTGTGGGTAAAACTACGCTACTCCGCGCGGTATCGCATGGTTTAGGTGGGCAATATCAACGCATCGAAGGCACGATTGATTTAATGCCCTCGGATTTGATTTATTACACTTATTTAGACGGTGCAGGCAAACCGCGTGTTGATGAAGGCCCGTTATTAAAACAGGGCGAACGCTTAGCGACTTTCTTTTTTAATGAAATCAATCGAGCGCGTCCGCAAGTGCATTCTTTATTATTGCGCGTGATGACGGAACGGCGATTACACGCCTTTAATCAAGACTATTATTTGCCGCATTTACAAGTATTTGCCGATAGAAATCGTGTCGAAAAAGAAGAAACCTTTGATTTACCAGCGGCGGCAAATGACCGTTTCATGTTTGAAATTAACATCAACACGCCCACCGATGATGCGGTATTAGAACAATTAATGTTCAGCACCCGTTTTCATGATGTGGATACCTTAATTGACGCTATGCCTGTCGGACAACTGCCTTATTATCAGTTAAACGATTTTGCGGTGCTGTTACAAGAACACATCACCAGTACGCCCCGTTTACGCACTTATGCCTTAGCCTTGTGGAAAGCCTCACATCATCCCAAACAGTATGGTATTCAATTACCCGATGTGGATATGTCCGCCCTGTTGACAGCGGGCGCAAGTCCACGCGGCATGGCGTATTTTATTCGCGCGGCTAAAGTTCATGCGTGGTTACAAGGACGTAACGCTTTATTTCCAGAGGATTTACAAGCGGTTTATGGCGTGACGATGGCACACCGTATTTTCCTGAGTCCGCTATATGCCTACCGCAAAGAAGAACTCATGCCCCAGTTAGTAAACTCTATTCTTGACCGTATTGCTGCCCCTTAATTATGAACCTGACTTTGTACCTAGAATTTATTAAACCTTCTGTTGGTTTTTCTCCTTTATGGCATAAATACATCATGCTGTCTGGCATGGGCGCAGTTGCGGTATTGCTTGCAGAAGGCATAGACAGTTTAGAAACCGCGCCTTATGCCGCCTATTATCTCGGTGCGGTGAATAATGCCATTAGTCCGCGTTTTTGGGATTTATTAACGGTCATTAGTTTATTGCTGTTATGTCTTTCGCTACCGTTAAGCTATTTTGCCCGCGTTTTTCCATCGCTTAGCCATACCGCACAACAAGCACGGCGATTGACGCAAACCTTAATATTTTTAACCACCGACTTAGGCGCGATTGCCTTAGGTATTCTGTTGGTGCTGTTATTTCAATCGGGTGAAAGCGAGTATTTACTGGCGTGGAAAGCCTTGTTATTTAATGGCATGGGTTTGATATTAATTATTTGGTTGGCATTATTAAATTCTGCCTTGTGGTTAATTGGTGCGTCTTTATATGACACTGCCGAAGATTATTCGGGTGTTATTGCTAAATTATTGAATACCCGCATCCTGATTATGCTACCCAGCTATGCGGTGTTATTAAATGCTGTGGTGTATTTAATGCTGAGTCAGCAATAACGATGAGCCAGATTTTTCAATACTGTCTAAAAGGCTTAAGCCGCAGTGTGTTTGCGGGTAAACACGCCAGTCAATGGATGAGTAACGGGCAGTTATTCAAACGTCACGCCCCGTTTACTGCCAATAGCGACCCACGCCGCATTGATGTACGCGCCAGCGTGTTAGACCCGTTTGCACACTATCAAGTCCGCACTTATCAACAACACAGTTTGCTGGATGTAACGCTAATCGCCGATTTATCAGCATCATTCAGTTTTAACGGTGAACGCGCTAAACGGGAATGTTTACAAACTGTATTATTGACGATTGCCTATTCAGCCTTAGCCGTAGGTGATTATTTCGCGTTTATCGGCTGTGGACAGCAACTCGAACACCGCTGGTTATTACCCGCTAACCGTCATAGCGGACGCATTGAAGCCTTTGCAACGCAACTACGCAACGCGCCTGACAGCCCTGATTTTTCCAGCTTAGCCCACGTTGCGCCGTATTTGTCGAAACGCCGTTCATTGGTGTTTTTACTGTCTGATTTTCATGTTGCCTTATCCAGTTTGCCGCCGTTATTACACGCACTGAAACACCATGATGTTGTGCCTTTAGTGTTATGGGATACGCAAGAATATGAACAATTACCCGCATGGGGTTTGGTAACGTATCGAGACATGGAAACGGCAACTACACGCACATTATTTATGCGCCCCGCCTTACAACAACAAATGCGCACCGCCTATCAACAACGTAGGCAACAGCTACAAAACAGTTTACGCGCCTTGGGTTATGAGCCGTTGTTTCTAAATACGCGCCCGTTTGTTGAACAGTTAAATGATTATTTTCGCCAAAGAAGCCGATGAAACGTTTTTCCCCGTTAGTAGCTGTATTTTTGTTGAGTTGTAGCGACTCACCCCGTGTCGTGACCGATGTTGAACTGTTGACACCCCGTCCTTTTGGTTATGTCATTGGTGATGAAATCGTGCATCGGTTGGTATTCGATACCCATGACGGTGTGACGCTCAATAACAGCAGTTTACCCGCAAAAGGCACGCGCAACCGCTGGCTGAATATTAATCAAGTACAGGTCTCTGAAACTACATCGGGTGAGAATCATCATTACCAAATTGAATTGCGCTATCAAGTATTCTACGCGCCACAAACCGCGAAAACACTGAGCATTCCCAGCTTCACGCTGTCTTTTGCTCAAGGTTCACAAAGCGTTGAACAAACCGTTCCTGCGTGGCAATTTACGCTATCACCTTTGCATGAATTAGAAGTTCGTAAAGACGAAAGCGGTTACACCATGCAGCCTAACAGTCCGCCTCCTTTATTATCAGCCGCTAACACCCCTCACTGGCTGTTATTCAGCGGGGCGGCATTTTTAAGTAGTGCTTTGTGCTTAGGGTATGCTTATGGTTATATCAGTTTGCCACGGCGCAAAATTTTTAAACGCGCTGGGCGACAACTGGCTGGCACTTCTGAGCATAATTTGGTGCAAGGTTTGACTATCCTACATCGGGCGTTGAACACCTTAAATGGCAAACCCTTATTTGCCCATCAACTGCCCGAATTTTATCAACAGCATCCGCAATACCAAGCCGCTGAAACCTTGTTGAGCAATTTTTTTCGTGATTCCAGTCAGTATTTTTTTACAGGCAATACGCTACACAAGACCGATACTTGGCAAACATTAAAACGCTGTTGTCAATTATGCGCCGAGATTGAGCGAGGCTTACGATGACCCTAGCGGTTGAATCACCCTATTGGTTGTTGGCTGTGTTGCTTGCCTTGTTGCCACTCTTTAACACCGCAATGCGTACCAATCCCTATCCTTACACGGTGTTAATTCCTGCTGACGCATTATCAACTGCCATAGTATGGGGCATACGCTGTTTAAGTGCGGCAACCATTATCGCGCTCGTGTTAGGTTTGGCGGGTTTACATCAAACGGAACAAATCCAAGAACGCATTGGTTATGGGGCGAATATCGTGTTACTGATTGACCGTAGCAATAGCATGGACACCAACTTTATTGGTAAAACCCCCGAAGGCGGCGAAGAATCAAAAGCAGCGGCGGCGCGGCGGTTATTGACAGGGTTTGTGCAGAAACGTCCGCATGATCGTATCGGTATGGCGGCTTACAGCACCGCGCCATTATTTGTCTTGCCGTTGACTGAAAATAAACCAGCCATTCAAGCGGCGATTGATGCAACCGCGTTACCCGCATTGGCTTATACCCACATCAGTAAAGGCTTGGGAATGGCGTTATCCTTTTTTGACCAAACGGCTATGACGGGTTCGCGTATTGTGTTGCTGGTGTCAGACGGCGCGGCGGTTATCGACCATGACAGCGACACAGCATTGCGGCAATTATTCAAACAACACAATGTGCGTTTATATTGGATTTTTCTACGCACTGCCAGCAGTCAAAGTTTATTTGAACCACCCAAAGACAGTCGAGACGACAACGCCCAAGCCATGCCTGAGCGTTATTTACACCAGTTTTTTTCCAGTTTGGATATTCCGTATCAAGCCTACGAAGCTGAAAATCCCGATGCCATGCAAAAAGCCATTACTGACATTAACCGTTTAGAACAATCGCCTTTGCATTATCAAGAGCGTGTGCCTAAACAGGATTTATCAACAGCCTGTTATAGGGCGGCAACCTTAGGATTGTTATTACTGCTAGCGGTGAAATGTTGCGAGGTCAAACGATGAAAGGTTTAAAACTAACGGCTTTATGGTGTGTGATGCTTGCCAGTAGCATTGTGATGGTGATGCAGATTATGACGATTTATCGCGTGCAGGAGCAGAATAACTGGATAGCTGGGCTTAATGCCAAACAAGATATTCATGCCGATAAACTTATTCATGCCGCGCCTGAAGTACGCTTAGCAAGGGCAATGTATTATCAACGCCAACACCGTTATGACGAAGCCTTAGCAACCTTAAGTTTGATTATGGATAAAGGCGATACCAAGCTGCAAGCCATTGTGCGTTACAACTTAGGCAATTTATATTTACAACAGGCGATTGAAAAAATTGGGGCTGAAAACAGCAACGCAGCGCAACCGTTAGTGGCATTAGCAAAACAGGCTTATCGGCAATCCTTAGCATTGAACAGCGAATTTTGGGATGCAAAATATAATTTAGAATTAGCCATGCGCTTATTGCCCGAAATGGATAAAGTCGATATGAAAGACGATGACGCGAAAACACCACCCTCACAACTCTGGACAACTATTCCGGGGTTTCCCAGAGGTTTGCCATAATGCCTAGAGTGTTCAGCGATTATCGGTTTTATGGTTTGCTGATTGCGCTGTTAGCAATGTTACTGGTGTTTATCACACCCAACACTTTAGCCAAACAACCGATTTATAATTTAACCATTATTGTGGATATAACCCGCAGTATGAATGCAATGGATTATCAACAAGGTGATAAAGCCGTCAGTCGTTTAACGTATGTCAAACAAAGTCTGCACGAATTGTTAGCGACGTTACCCTGTCAATCCAAGGTCAGCTTAGGAGTGTTTACCGAACGCCGTTCCACCTTATTATTTCAACCGATTGAAGTCTGTACAGGTTTCAACGAAATCGATGCAAGCCTTGCCGCTTTAGATTGGCGTAGCGCGTGGGCAGCCGATAGCCGTATTGCTCAAGGTTTAAAACAAACCCTAGACAGTTTAAAAAACAGCGATTCCACACTGGTATTCATGACTGACGGGCAGGAAGCCCCGCCCGTTAATCCGCGTTATGCTATCGATTTTTCCGCACTAGCGACCAAAAAGAAAGGATTAATAGTCGGTGTTGGTGGTTTACAAGCCGTACCGATTCCTAAATTTAATGAAAAAGGTGAATCGATAGGTTTTTACAGTGCCGATGACGTTCCGCATCGCTCTTCTTTCGGTGAATCTAACCTCAATCCTGAAACCATTGAAGGTTATGACGCACGCAACGCCCCGTTTGGTAAAGCCGCCGTTTCTGGCACAGAACATTTATCCGCTTTGCAAGAAAGCTATTTACAACAAATAGCCAGTGCAGTGGGTTTTCATTACAGCCGTTTAACTGATACCGCGAGTCTTAAACAAGCGTTGCAAGATGCGCAAATAGCCACTCTAAAAACTGTACCGATTGATAGACGTTGGCAGTTTGCAACATTGGCATTGAGTTTGTTGATGTGTGTTTATCTGTTGCCTCACTGTCAGCGTTTCACCTTTAAATATTTTACAAAATTCCGTCGAGCTTAAGTTCATACCAATAAGTTCGGCTGTATCAATAAACCTGCGAGGTCTTAAAAACCTCGCAGGTTTGAGTGATTTATAGCCGCCGACTTTTTATTTTCCACACTCACTCTTAATACTATGAAAATACATCACTTTTTTATGTTGTTCTGTTTCATGATGGTTGGCAACTGTTTCGCCAACGAAAAAACCACTATCCGTATTGGCGAACAAGCGGGCGGCACTTTAGAATGGGAACTGACTGCCCTACTGGCAGATTCAGCCGATTTTCAACTTGAAATTCATTCGGTGGCTAATTCAGAAGCGGGAAAAGCGGCTTTGCAATCAGGCGAAGTGGATATGATTGTGTCTGATTGGATATGGGTATCTAACCAGCGTGGACAAGGTGAAGATTTTACGTTTTATCCCTACTCAGACACCTCTGGCGCGTTAGTTGTGCCTGAAAACAGCCCAATTAGAACCATCAAAGACTTAAACGGTAAACGTCTTGGTATTGCAGGGAATGAACAAGATAAAAACTGGCTTTTACTGCAAGCCTTGGCACAAAAAGAAGGCGTGGATTTGAATAAATCCGTTGAAAAAACTTTCGGCGCACCGCCATTAATTAATGAGCAGATTAGAGAAAATCATGTTGATGCCGCTCTGACTTACTGGCATTTTGCCGCTAGATTGGAAGCGTCGGGCTACCGACAAATTATCGACGATAAAGGTATTTTAAAAGCCTTAGGCATTGAAGAAACTGTGCCTAATTTAGGCTATGTCTTTAAACAAAGCTGGGGAGCTGCGCATCAAGCCACATTGAATAATTTTTTTAAAGCGGCTCAGCAAGCGAGAAAGCAGCTCTGTACGGACGATAATGCGTGGCAAAAAGTGATTCCATTAACCAAAACCAATGACCCCGCCACGCAAAAGCTGTTACGGCAACGTTTTTGTGAAGGTAATATTGACACTCAATGGGGCGACAAAGAACAACAAGCCGCTGCTCGCATTTACACCTTACTAAACACCATACAACCACAGCAAAACACAGGCAACACGCTACAAACAGGTACATTTTGGTCTGGCTACCTTAAATAAAAGCCCCGTTTCTGTTCATTAACTTGAGATTTTTGACGTTAATATAGTTAAAACGGTGTCTTGCAACTTGTAAGACACTGGACTTTTCAAATTGAAAAAGGCTATGATGCTTGCCCAATAAAGCCTATGCTATCTCAAATTACTAACAGATTTCGCCACTATGACTGCTTCTTTTATCTCCACCAAACCTATCCCTGTTCGTGAACGCTTGATTATGGCATTGGATGTGTCTGATTTTTCTGAGGCACGGGCGTTAGTTGAAGAATTGGGCGATTCAGTGATTTTTTATAAAGTCGGCATGGAATTATTCATGTCAGGCGATTATTTCGGCTTCATTGAATGGCTGAAACAACAGAATAAAAAAGTCTTCGTCGATTTAAAGTTTTTTGATATTCCTGAAACCGTTGGACGGGCGATTAAAGCCTTGAGCAGTAAAGGCGTGGATTTAGCCACTATTCACGGTAACGATGCCATTATGGAAGCCGCCGCCGCCGCAAAAGGCGATTTGAAAGTCTTGGCAGTCACCGCGTTGACCAGTTTGGACAGAGGCGATTTAGACGATTTAGGTTTTGAATGTGATGTGCAGGCGTTGGTATTATCACGCGCTAAACGGGCGTTGCAAATCGGCTGTGATGGCGTGGTGTCGTCAGGCTTGGAAGCTCCGTTATTAAGAAGCGAGCTGGATCATAAATTATTAGTCATTACCCCTGGCATTCGTCCTGTGGATAACCGCGTTGATGAAGACCAAAAACGTGTGGTGAGTGTAGAAATGGCATTTCAGGGCGGCGCGGATTATATTGTTGTCGGTCGCCCGATTCGTGATGCGGCTGACCGCAAAGCAATGGCAGAAAAAATTCAGGCGCAGATTTTAGCGCAGTTCGCTTAACTGACAGTACGGTATTCATGCCATTTTTTCCAGAGTTTAGCAGTTCGTATCCAGTCGCTTTTTTGATGGGGCTATTCAGCAGTATGCACTGCATTGGTATGTGCGGCTCTATTATCGGCACACTGACACTCAGTCTTAGCCCTGATATACGCAATAACAAAGTTTTGCTATTGCCCTATGTGCTTAATTATAACTTGGGACGGATAACCAGTTACACCATAGCAGGCGGCTTAGTCGGTATTATCGGTGTGTTGATGATTATGCCGTTTGGTGAAATACACGGACATAGAATTCTGCAATTATTATCCGCACTGGTGATGATGAGCGCGGGGTTATACATCGCAGGCTGGTTTCCACGTTTCGCCTATATTGAAAAAATGGGTGTCCGTTTCTGGAAAAAAATAGAACCGTTCGGACGTAAACTGATTCCCGTCAAAACCCATACCCAAGCCTATCTATTTGGCATGGTGTGGGGCTGGTTGCCGTGCGGTCTGGTTTATTCAGCACTCACATTGGCGGCGACTGCGGGGGATGTTGCTAAAAGCGCATTATTGATGCTGGCTTTTGGCGCAGGAACTTTGCCCGCCGTGATGGGAGTCGGTATAATGACCAACATATTAACAAGGCTATCTCGAACGCAACGATTTAAACAACTGATTGGTTTGTTTATGATTGTTCTGGCGTTGTTAGCCGCATTGCCGTGGCTAAATCCAATGGCGTTCATTCACCCGCAAGCACATTAACGAGACAACTATGGACTATTTCAACACCATCGTAGGGCAATCGCCTGCATTGGATTCCTTAATTCGCAGTGCGCGATTGGTTGCTAGTACCGATGTTACTGTTTTACTGAAAGGTGAAACAGGAACGGGCAAAGAAATTCTTGCTACCGCAATACAAAAACAAAGCCAACGAGCAGATAAAGTGTTTATCAAGCTGAATTGTGCTGCCTTACCTGAAAGTTTGATTGAATCTGAATTGTTCGGTCATAGAAAAGGCGCGTTTACAGGCGCGGTATCCAATACGCAAGGTTTGCTACAAGCGGCAGATGGCGGTACTTTATTTCTGGATGAAATTAATTCATTGCCTGTGGGTATTCAAGCCAAATTGTTGCGCTTTCTGGAATTAGGCGAATGTCTTGCGGTGGGTGATGTCAGTCCTTATAAAGTCGATGTGCGTGTCATTGCCGCTACTAACGCCGATATACTGCAACAAATTGACGCGGGTGAATTCAGACGCGATTTATATTATCGCCTGAATGTTGTACCGTTAGAACTACCCTCATTAGCGCAACGCACCGAAGATATTGAACATTTAATTAAACATTTCTTAGTGTTATTCGCGGATACTTATTCAATTGCCGCACCTAGATTCAGCAAATCTGCGTTGAAAATGCTGAAAGCCTATTCATGGCCTGGTAACATTCGTGAGCTGCGTAATCTGTGCGAACGACTCAGTATTTTATTAGCGGGTAGAACCATAGAGCCAGAAAATCTGCCACTGGAATTTATCAGAACCAGCGAAACAGCTAATAAAACCACAGGTTTTATGCTGCCCGAAACAGGGCTGGAGCTGGATGCCTTAGAAGCGAATTTAATTCATCAAGCTTTAAATCGTACTCAAGGCAACCGCAGCAAATCAGCCAGATTGTTGGGATTATCCAGAGATACCCTGATTTACCGTATGCAGAAACACGGTGTAGCATCACACTAAAACAAAAAAAACCTGTCAGGTGTTAAAAACCTGACAGGTCTGTTCAATCCTCTGAAACAATAGCAACTAAAGACTTTGCAGTCTTGCCTGTCTCATCAGCTGTTTTAACTCTTTCACCGTTTGCGCCAAGCCCGAAAATAATGCCTGAGCAATAATCGAATGCCCGATATTCAGCTCCACTATTTCAGGTATCGTACAAATGGCTTCTACATTATAAAAATTCAGCCCATGCCCTGCATTGACCTGTAAACCTGCACTGTACGCATAATGTGCGGCTAAGCGAATACGCTCAAATTCTTCCGCTTGTTGCACGGGCGTTTTAGCATCGGCATAACAACCTGTATGCAGTTCTATGACAGGTGCACCTGCTTTGATTGCCGCATCAATTTGTGCTTCTTCGGGGTCGATAAATAACGACACTTCAATGCCCGCTTCAGCTAATTTATCACACGCGGATTGCATACGCGGCAAGTTGCCTGCGACATCGAGTCCGCCTTCTGTGGTGAGTTCCTGACGTTTTTCTGGTACTAAACAACAGGCATAAGGTTGTACTTTGGTGGCGATAGCGATCATTTCATCGGTCACGCCCATTTCCAGATTCAAACGGGTGTGTATCAGCTCTTTAAGCAGAAAAATATCACGGTCTTGGATGTGGCGACGGTCTTCACGCAAATGCGCAGTAATACCGTCCGCACCAGCTTGTTCGACAATCAGCGCGGCTTGTAATGGCTCAGGATACAGAGTACCGCGTGCCTGTCTTAAAGTCGCGACATGATCTATGTTGACACCTAATAAAATCAGTTGTTTTTCCATGTGAGCCTCAGTCGTTAAACCCTAAACTTTGCAATGCGCGTTCACTATCAGACCAGCCTTTTTTCACTTTCACCCACAGTTGCAAATATACTTTTTGCCCGATGAGTTTTTCTATGTCGAGTCGCGCCTCAGTGCCGACACTTTTCAGCATTTCACCGTCTTTGCCTATGACAATATTTTTTTGCGTCATGCGCTCAACCCAGATAATCGCGTATATTTTGCTGATGGTGGGTTTTTCTTCGTAGCGTTCTATTTCTACGGTGAGCGAGTAGGGCAATTCCGCACCTAAACGGCGGGTGAGTTTTTCGCGGACAATTTCAGCGGCTAAAAAGCGTTCGGAGCGGTCGGTAATTTGATCTTCTGGATAAATCAAATCACTTTCAGGTAACAACTGCATAATCAATTTTTCCAGTTGATCTATGTTGATGTCTTTTAATGCCGAAATAGGGACTAAGTGTTGAAATGGAAACCGATGCTGGGCGGACGCAAAAAATTCGAGAATTTTTTCTTTATCCTGCACTTTATCGACTTTATTGACTGCCAGAATGACAGGCAAGCCTGCTTGTTCCAGTTTTTTAAAAATCACTTCATCGTATTCGTGCCACGATAAGCCATCAATGAGCCAGACAATGACATTTACGCCTAGCAGTGAGGTGTCGGCGGTGCGGTTTAGATAGCGGTTTAACGCACGTTGTTCGCCGCTGTGCATTCCAGGTGTGTCCATATAAATGGCTTGCCCTGCATCGGTGGTGTTAATACCTAAAATGCGGTGACGGGTGGTTTGCGGTTTGCGTGAAGTAATGCTGATTTTTTGTTTCAGCAAATGATTCATCAGCGTTGATTTACCGACATTGGGACGACCTATTAGGGCGACGAAACCACAATTCATTGCTTATCCTTATTTAATAATTCGAGCATTTGCTCGGCTGCCGCTTGCTCGGCTTTTTTTCTGGAAATTCCCGACCCGATAGTTGCCGTAGCTAATAAAGGGACGGTACATTTGACCTTAAATGTTTGTTCATGCGCCAAGCCCGACATGGTGACTAATTCATAGTCAGGCAAGTCCATTTTTTTGGCTTGCATTAATTCCTGTAGCTGAGTTTTAGGGTCTTTTTGCCAATTATCCAGCGATAAATTGGCAAGTTTTTCGGCAAACAATTGCGCTATCCAGTGCTGACAGGCGGCTATTCCTTGGTCGATAAATAACGCAGCGATAACGGCTTCGAGCGCGTCTGACAAAATGGAGTCACGGCGAAAGCCCCCGCTTTTTAATTCACCAGAGCCTAGAAGTAGATAATCGCCCATCTGATGTTCTCTGGCCAATTCTGCTAATGAACTTTGATTGACTAAATTGGCCCGCAAACGACTTAACACGCCTTCACAGGCGGTTGGAAATTGCCGAAACAGTTGTTCAGCGATGACAAATCCTAAAATGGAATCACCCAAAAATTCCAAGCGTTCATTGTTTTTTGAGCTAAAACTACGATGGGTTAAAGCCATGGTAAACAGCGCAGGATTGTTAAAAGTTAATCCCAGCTTTTTACACAGAATTTCTGGCTTTTTTATCACTGTTTATTATCTCCTATTTAATTTCAACCGAATCATCAAATTCAACCAGAATGCTGGCATTGCCGACAATTTTTTTAATCACTTCATACTTGATATTTACTTTTGTATGTCCGCTTTCTTCTCTGGCGATAACGACGTTATCTTTGGTTATTAAATTATCGATATTGTTCATGCCCAGTATTTTGAACAGTCTGGTTGAAATTTGCTCAGGACTTTCGTCCACTCCGCCTGCTTCAACGGTTTTTTTAATTGAATCCAGCGCGCCTTGTACTTTGCCGTGATCCATGTAGATGGGGATAACAGCGATTGCTAAAAAGAAGATAGAGCCGACAACGATGCCAATAGACACCATCGAAATCATGGTCATGCCTTGTTGCTTTTTAGGTGACAATTTCATTTTTCTCTCCACACAGTTAATTAAAGAAAGTTATTTTAATACAGTACCGATACGACTTAGACCGACACCTTTGTCTTGCCAGTCCCAGCTCATCCAGATAAAAAAGGCTTTACCGACTAAATTTTCTTCTGGCACAAAGCCCCAATAGCGACCGTCATTGCTGTTATCACGGTTATCGCCCATGACAAAATACTGCCCCTCAGGGACGATATACGAACCTTCAGCGGAAGATACACCATGTCTGATAAGAATATTGTGCTCCACGCCCGTTAAATTTTCCAGCAGATGTTCAGCCCCTGTCATATCGACTCCCTGTCCGATACCTTGATAGAAACCGAGTGATTTATAGTTGACCGCTTGCCCGTTCACTGTCAGTTTTTTATCTTCATAAGTAATTTTATCACCTGGTAAACCAATGACGCGCTTAATGTAATCAACGGTAGGGTCTTTAGGATAACGAAACACGACAATATCACCGCGTGCAGGTTCGTTCAGTTCCACTATTTTGGTATTAATAACAGGTAATCGTATGCCGTAAGTAAATTTATTGACCAGAATGAAATCACCGATTAACAACGTTGGCATCATGGATGCCGACGGAATGCGGAACGGCTCGGCTAAAAATGAGCGTAGCAGTAAGACAATTAAGACCACAGGGAAGAAAGAGCGTGCGTATTCAACCGCTAGCGGCTCATTGGCTTCATCAAAAACCTGTTCTTGGGATCTAAGAAACAGCAAATAACCGCCCCACATAACGCCTGTTACTATGGTTGCGACCAACAAAAAAAAGGAAAAATCAAAATCCATAACAATCCTAATAGTAAAAAAATTATTTTCTCGCCTCCATACTCCGCGTGGAAACGAGTGAATGTTTATTTAATGACTCGCAGTCATTCCAAACTAAGCGGTGCTATTCTTTATTCAGTTGCAATACGGCTAAAAATGCCTCTTGAGGGATCTCAATATTGCCCACTTGCTTCATGCGTTTCTTACCTTCTTTCTGTTTCTGCAATAATTTTTTCTTACGGCTGATGTCACCGCCATAACATTTTGCCGTCACATCTTTACGCATCGCTTTAACGGTAGACCGAGCGATAACTTTAGAGCCAATCGCCGCCTGAATAGCGACTTCATACATTTGCTTGGGAATCAGATCCTTCATTTTTTCCACTAACGCACGACCGCGTGATGTGCTGTTATCTTTGTGAACAATGATAGATAAAGCATCGACTTTTTCGCTGTTAATCAGCACATCCAGTTTTACTAAATCGGCAACTTGAAAGCGCAAAAATTCATAGTCAAACGAGGCAAAACCGCGACTGACGGATTTTAATCTATCAAAGAAGTCCAGTACCACCTCGCTGAGCGGCATTTCATAATGTAACGATACTTGCGAACCGACATATTGCATATCTTTTTGTACGCCGCGTTTTTCGATACACAGGGTAATCACCGCGCCTAAATAGGCTTGCGGCACTAAAATATTGGCGCGAATAATCGGCTCACGAATTTCTTTAACGAGACCGCTTTCAGGCAGTTTAGCAGGATTATCTACCATGAGAATGGCATCGTTTTGCGTGACGACTTCATAAATTACCGTGGGCGCGGTGGTAATTAAATCAACGTTGTATTCACGTTCCAAACGTTCCTGCACAATTTCCATGTGCAGCATACCCAAAAAGCCGCAACGAAAACCAAAACCCAGAGCTTGCGAAGTTTCAGGTTCAAATTGTAACGCGGCATCGTTTAAATTTAATTTATTCAGTGCTTCACGCAAGTCTTCATAATTATCGGAGCTGACAGGGTATAAACCCGCAAAAACGCGCGGTTGCACACGTTGAAAGCCTGTTAATTGTTCAGCGGCGGGTTTGTCCGTCCAAGTGATGGTGTCGCCGACGGGTGCGCCGAAAATATCTTTAATACCTGCGACAACATAGCCTACTTCGCCCGTGTTTAAAATGTCTTTTTCTAGGCGTTTTGGGGTAAATACACCGACCGTTTCAGCGAGAAACGACTTGCCTGTAGACATGATGGTGATTTTTTGTTTGCGTTTGATGCTACCGTGAACAATACGCACCAGCGATACCACGCCCAAATAACTGTCAAACCACGAGTCAATAATCAGGGCTTGCAGCGGCCCGTCGATGTTGCCTTCGGGGGGGGGGACTTTTACTACCAATTGTTCCAGTACATCTTGAACGCCCAAGCCTGTTTTGGCACTTATCATCAGGGCTTCATCGGCGGGAATACCAATGACTTCCTCAATTTCTGCCTTCACTCGCTCAGGTTCAGCTGAGGGTAAGTCGATTTTATTCAACACGGGAACAACTTCCAGTCCCTGTTCAATCGCGGTATAACAATTTGCCACACTCTGCGCTTCTACACCTTGTGCTGCATCCACCACTAATAATGCGCCTTCGCAAGCCGCTAATGAGCGTGATACTTCATAGGAAAAATCGACGTGACCAGGGGTATCAATAAAATTAAGTTGATAGGTTTCGCCGTCCTTCGCTTTAAAGTCCAGTGTGACACTCTGTGCTTTAATAGTAATGCCGCGTTCTTTTTCAATGTCCATTGAATCCAGCACTTGTGCTGACATTTCACGGTTGCTTAAGCCGCCGCAAAGTTGAATAAAACGGTCGGCAAGCGTTGATTTGCCATGATCGATATGCGCGATAATGGAGAAGTTACGAATATGTTTTAAATCCACGGTGTTTTAATGTAGTGAGGTTCTAAGAGGTTACGCCAAGCGGTACGACCATCAGCATAATTTGAAAAGGAGTCCATTATAACAGCATAACGGTATTTAACGCCTAGATTGTCGGTATCAACGACGGGATGATTTTGTGAACTCGTGTTTATAGCGGGGGTAGAAATATGTTTTTACCCCCGCGTAACAGTAAAAACCATCAAAAACCAAATTGCCGCACGGCTAACAGTAGCAATGCACCCGCAAATACGCCAGCTAATACATCATCCAGCATAATGCCCAAGCCGCCGTGGACTTGTTTGTCTATCCATTTGATAGGGAAGGGTTTTAGAATGTCGAAAAAGCGAAACAGGACAAAACCAATCAGCAGGGCTTGCCAAGAAAAAGGCACAAACCACATGGTAATTAAATATCCCGCCACTTCATCCCAGACAATGCCGCCAAAATCATGCTCATCCAGTTTTTTCGCCGCCACATCACAAAACCATACGCCGATGACGGTAGCGATAATGGTGAGCAGGCTATAAATCAAACTATTGGTTTGAGCAAATAAATAATACACAGGAATGGCGGCGACTGTGCCGCACGTTCCAGGAGCTTTTTTGGCTAATCCAGAGCCGAAACCGAAAGCCAGAAATAACGCGGGATCCGTCATTATTTGCTTCGGGGTTAGCTGGGCGTTACCGTAATGGGGCTTAAGAAAAATGCTCATAACCTTTGACCTCTAATGATTGGATGATGCCCGCCTTGTTGAGTCGCAAGCCGCGTTCAGCTTCAATAATACCTATTTTTTGACAGCCCTCAGGCACTTGCTCGATTTTTTCAGGGCTGACGGTAAAACACAGTTGATAATCATCACCTGCTACCAGCGGCAGTAACCAGTCGCCTGTATCGTTGATGTAGGTTAATACGGCAGTGGATAAGGGTAACTCATCCCAAAACACACACGCACCGACCTGACTTTGTTGTAGGATATGCCCTAAATCACTGCTTAAACCATCGGATATATCAATACAGGCATTTGCTACACCGCACAACTTCTGCCCTATGTCGCAGGCGGGTTCTGGTTGGTTAAACTGTTTGAGCGCGTTGTCAGGGTCGGCGCATTGATAGCCTTGAGTAATTTTCAAGCCTAAGCCCGCATCACCGATATTGCCCGACAGATAAATAAAATCACCGACTTTTGCCGCTGAGCGGGTGAGTGCCAGACCGCGCGGCACTAAGCCTAAGGCTTGTACTGTGAGCGTTAATGCGCCAGAGGTAGTGTCGCCGCCAATTAAATCCACACCATAGCGTTCGGCTAAAGTTAAAAAACCTGTGGCAAACGCGCTTAACCACGCTTCGTTGACGCTGGGTACGGTAAGTGCCAGCGTCACTGACAGCGGTTTTGCCCCCATGCTGGCTAAGTCGCTTAAATTAACAGCAAGCAGTTTATGACCGAGTTGCGCGGGGTCGGTATCTTTAAAAAAATGCACATTTTCCACCATGGTGTCGGTGGTAATTGCCAGTTCATAGCCGTCTGGTATCGACAATAATGCACAGTCATCACCAATTCCCAGTCGGGTTGATGAGTTTGTCACTGCTTGCTGGGTAAAAAAACGCTGAATCAGCGCGAATTCAGAAAGAGGCATAAGGCTATTTTGAATGCGTTTTGGCTTTGGCGTTAATTTCGATAGCGCGGGTTTGTTGAGCAACTTTATCTAAAATACCGTTGATGTAGCGATGACTGCCGTCAGCACCAAAATATTTAGCCAGATTAATGCCTTCGTTCAGAACCACGCGGTAGGGCATATCTAAACGGAACGACAGCTCATAAACACCAATTCTTAAAATCGCCCTTTCTACAGGGTCAATATTATCCACAGGGCGATCAATAAATTCACTTAAAGCCAGATCAATTGATTCTAAATTCTTGGGTACGCCGTGGAATAGCTCGGTAAAATAACTCTTCTGAGCATCTTTTAATCGCTCTTCTTCTAAAAACTGTCTTTCAATTTCACTCAGGTTTTGCCCTGTCATTTGCCATTGGTATAGTGCTTGAACGGCGGCTTTTCGTGCATTGGTACGCGCTTGACTCATTATATTTCCGTAAAGTTAAACAATTATTTTTTATGGTTCATGTTGCTAATTGTGCGGCTAAACGAACGGTTTATAAAGAGATTTTTTATTACGCTTGAGTTATTTGTTCGATTTTATAAAATAATTGATTGACGAAGTGTATTTTGTGCCATACAATGCACAGCTTATCCAAACATTGGAGGGGTTCCCGAGCGGCC
>JAURYI010000035.1 GCA_030654015.1 Methylococcales bacterium
TAAAGCATCATTAGCGTTCAAGGATTCTTCAATCAGCTGCTGATAGCGTTTGGACAAGCGTGCATCAATGTTTGTGAGTGTTTTTTAGTCATTCTATTATGATACTATTTTTCATTGTTAATTTGTGTAGATAGCTATGCCATAAGAGCCTGCGAGAATATTATAATAACCCGTCGTTCTGCCATTTTTAAACAACGCCCCGCCACTGCCATATTGCGCACCGACCAGAAAACCCGCCTTCACAATCGCTGGAAATACCAGTATGCCTTTAGCCCGTTTCGCCAACTGTCTTGCCTCTGGGTTACTTGCATAAAGTTGCTGTAATGCAGCGTTGGAATCACGGGTAATGTCCGATGCAGAACTGGCTAACTGCGTACTTGCCATCTGACCACCCGTCGATTGACAACCCGTAAGAGCCAGCAGACTTATCAATAAAAAACCTGACCATTTATTATTTAACATACATTTCTCCAGTTATTTTTAGATTTATCGAGAGGATTTCTATTCTTCTTCCAACGTTTTTCGCGCTTGTTCCAATAATTTAAGTTGCTCTTCATTCAGTTCGGGAAATTTTAAATCGAGATCCCGGAGAGTCGAGGTGATAACGTCAGCAACGATGGCTCGCATTACCCATTTGTTATCGGCTGGCACAATATACCAAGGTGCCCAGTCAGTGCTGGTGGCGTTAATCAGGTCTTCATACGCTTCCATATAATCATCCCAGTGTCCGCGCTCAGGAAGATCGGAAGGCGAAAATTTCCAATTTTTTTCAGGACGTTCCAACCGCTCCAGGAAGCGTTTTTTTTGCTCGTCTTTGGAAAGGTGCAGGAAAAATTTGAGAATCACCGTGCCGTTGCGTTCCAGATGGCGTTCAAAGGCATTGATGTCTTCGTAGCGATTTTCCCAGAATGCCTTGCCTCGTTTGCCGTCAGGCAGGTTTTGCAGTAGTTCAGGATGGACTTTGACAACTAGCACGTCTTCGTAATAAGAACGGTTGAAAATGCCAATTCTACCTCTTTCTGGCAGGCTTTTCATATAACGCCAGAGGAAGTTGTGATCTAAATCTTCGGCTGAGGGTTTTTTGAAGCTGAACACCTGACATCCTTGTGGGTTGACACCTGACATGACGTGTTTAATCGTGCCGTCTTTACCCGCCGCGTCCATCGCCTGAAACACGATTAACAGCGAATAGCGATCATCCGCATACAATAGCTGTTGTACTTGCTTCAAATCGACTAGATTCTGCTCCAGAATTTCATTAGCACGCTCCTTTAACTGCTCTTTACCAAACGCCTTGAATTCCTCGTTCTGAGCCCAGCTGGTGTCATAGTCCTTAAGATGAATTTTTTTGCCAGATTTGACGCGAAAAAGTTTGATGTATTTTTGCTTTATCATCATTGCCTCCATTAAGGTAAACGGATTTCTCAATACCACTGAAAATATTCAGTAAATTACTGATACAGCAAAAATCGCTAAAAATCAAACCTTATCAATAAAATTAGTAGGTGATTAGGTGGGGGACAATTTGCTTATCATGCAACGGAGTCAAAACTCATGAGTTTTGACTCCGCGTGTCAACATTATTTCTTTGATAAACGCTTAAACAATGAGTGATGAAAACGCGAGGTCAAGCTCTGCTTGACTGTCAAGCAAAGCCTGAGCTCCGACATGAATCAATCACTATTTACCACTACCTGATTTTTTATTTTAATAACTGACGCGAATACCCACTTCGCCGCTACGCCCTGCATCGGGTGCAAAATTGCGCAGATAAGAGGTTGAATTGCGGATATTTTCGTTAGTCAGATTTTTGGCATTGGCAAATACCATGATGTCCGCTTGCTTAATACTGGCAACGTGATATTGCGCTCCCACATTCAGTAATAAATAACTGGCGGTGCTGGTTTCATTCGCGCCCGCATGAGTTTGCGCTTCGCCGCGTGTTAATCGAACGTTACTGCTAAAATCCGACTTCTCATAACTCAATTGTACGCCGTAACGTAGTGGTGGCATTCGCGGTACATCGCCGCCTTTGTTGAACGTGCCGCGTGTGTAATCACTGAACAAGCTTAAGTCCACCAAGCCATAATTGTTTTCCATCAGTGGAAAATTCAGTTGTGCTTCATAACCTTTAAAGGTCGCACCTGCCTGTTGATTGATTTCCACAGGAATACAAGATTCGCCTTCTCCGCAAACGGCTTCAAAATCCTCCTCATCCCTGTTAAATACATAATCTGCGCGTTGTTGATAAATGTAATTACTGACCCAGTTATGAAATACGTTCACTTCCGCACTCATCCAGTCGCTGTTGAAGCGATACCCCAAATCAATATTATTGGAAAATTCTTTGCTTAAATTGGCATCGCCCAGTTCATAGCTGCGCGAGGCTTCATGAACACCGTCATAAAATAATTCCTGAATTAACGGGGCGCGTTGTGAATGCGTATAAGCCAGACTGAGTTGATGTTGTTTAGTGACTTCCCATAAGGCAGACATTGAGCCGCTGATGGGCAAGTAAGTCAGGCTATTGGCGTTTTCAGGGCTGATAGTTACCCATTCGCCGCGTGCGCCTAGTTCGTAAGTGACCGCACCGTGTTTATAGGATTCGACCGCAAATAAACCGTAACTGTCAATGTTGGATTTGGGGACTAACGGCGCAGAACCATCGGCATTAATCGCTGAAAATTCGCTGTTGGTGGATTGAAAACCCAGCGAGCCTGTTAATGCGCCGATAGCGTGTTGTTCTAGTTCTAAACGGCTGGCGTAGGCTTTATTTAAAAAGTGCGTGGCAGGTTGACCACCGTCTAATTCGGTATGCTGATAATCGGTGTAGCCAAACTTCATTTTAAGTTTTTCGGCAAAGGCAAACGGCTGATTGAGCTGGGCTTTAAAATCGTATTTGGTTTGCTTTAAATCCACGGTAACAGGGGCTTCGCCTGAGCCGTCGGAGGGAATGCCGTAATTTTTTTCTAATTGATTGATAGATGCACCGACCAAGCCCGCCTCGCCTATCATGGACACACCGACTGAACCGCCGCGTGAACGGGCGTTGCTGTTGTTAATTACGCCTTGTGAATTCTCAGGCGCGGTAAAACTGGGGTCGTTAATCTGCACTGCCGCTTCATCTATCGCTGTACCGCCGATATGCGTGTTGCCTTGGTCACGATAAAAGCCATCGACATGATACGCAAAGCCGTTGTGACTGCCTTCGACTTTCACCACGCTGGAGGTTTCATTGGTTGCTGAATCGTAGCGTTGTTCTCCTGCGCCGCCGATGACTTTATCAAAGGCTTTTTCAGGAATACGGTTATCAATAACATTGACGATACCGCCTATCGCGCCATTACCGTATAACAAAGTTGCGGGGCCGCGTAACACTTCAATACGCTCTGCTAAAATCGGCTCAACCCCATTGGCGTGGTCTGGACTCAATGACGAAGCATCATTGTTAATCATGCTGTTTTGCATCACCTGTACGCGCGGCCCTGATTGCCCGCGTATCACAGGCGTACCGACACCTGCACCAAACGATTGATTGGTCACGCCCAATTCATTTTTCAGCGTATCGCCGATGGTTGTACCCATTTTGCTGTGCAGTGCATCACCTGTGAGTACGGTGACAGGTTTAGCAGATTTTGAACTGGACGTTGCCACAGGCGCACTCACTACCATCGTGTCTAATTGTTTTATATTCTCACCAGCGGCTAGTGCAGTGGCGGTTGATAAGAAAAAAAGCGGGATGATTTTTTGCATGGTTGTAAACGTCTGAGTTGATAAAAGACGTTAGATGATATGTTATAACATAACACTAGACAAGCATTTATTGGATGATATTTAGTATAACTGCCAGTGTTTTAAAAAACTGGCAGTGATTCAAGCGTGATTTTAATCAGATAAATTCCCGTCTACCGATGCCGCACATCGACTGCAAATACCATGAATTTCAATGGCTTTGCTATGAACAATAAATTGTGCATCGTTAAATTCTTCTACCAATGCCTGCATCACTTTAGTTGCCGTGCGCTCTTCGACTTCCTGACAGTGTTTACAAATCAATAACAGTTGTTCATGCGGCGCATTTGAACAGCGGCAACCAATAAACGCATTTAAACTTTCCACGCGGTGAATTAAACCTTGTTCACTTAAAAATTCCAACGCGCGATAAATAGTCGGCGGTTTTGCTGCCATTTGTAGCGGCTTGATCTGCTCTAACAGCTCGTAGGCTTTCACCGCTTTATGACTTGCCCAAATCAGTTCCAGCACCTGATAACGAATCGGTGTTAATTGCACACCACGCGCCAGACACACCTGTTCGGCAGTGGCTAAGGCGGTACTTACGCA
>JAURYI010000037.1 GCA_030654015.1 Methylococcales bacterium
TCGAAATTAGCCACCGCCATATCGAGCTTACCATCGCCGTTAAAGTCGCCTGTGGTCACAGAGTAAGGACTAGCACCTGTAGCAAAGTCATTGGCATCAAAGCCCGTGTTTGCCGCATTACGCAGCAACACCGACACCGTATTAGCCCCCCAGTTAGCCACCGCCATATCGAGTTTACCATCGCCGTTAAAGTCGCCTGTGGTCACTGAGGCAGGATTAGCACTCGTGAACACATGGACTATCGGCTCAAACGCGCTACTAGGGGTTGCCGCCAATTGATAACCCACCCCTGTCGCTAATGTCAAAATCACCGTTTCATTCGGGTCTGTTACCGCATCGGTCAACGCATTAATGTTCAACGTCGCCGTGGTTTGCCCTGCCAGAATGATGAATGTTCCTGCTGTGACTGCGCCGATACCTGCACCCGCCGTCACCGTGTAATCGGTAGTCAAAGTCGCGGTACTCGCGCTCAAGGTGTAATTCATCACTAAATCGGCAGCGGGCGCACTGTCCAGCGTAATGGTGAATGTTCCTGTCACGCCTTCCACAGGCGTTATACCTGCTGTGATATTGACATCAGCAACAGGCGTTAGGGTGAAGTTAAAGGTTTGTGCAGTCAGCGAACCGCCCGCACCGTCAGACACACTAAAACCCACGCTATCACTGCCATTGACATTAAAATTAGGCGTGTATTTGATGATGCCGCTGTTAATATCCGCTTGGGTGAACGTACTGCCTACACCTAACGCCGCTCCACTTTTGCTTAACACGCCTTTCGTACTTGCTGTTGTAAGCGTGTAGGTCAATGCACTTGCCGCCTGTTCTGCATCGGTCACATTCAGCATTGCTGTTGTGATAGTGGTAATCGCCGCATCTTCCAGCACGGTCAAGCCTGTATTCGCTCCGCCTGTGAACGTGGGGGCGGTATTAGGCAACACATCGGTAATGGTTAAGGTCGCGCTGGGGAGGGTATTAAGCAACACCGACACCGTATGCGAGCCAAAATTAGCCGCCGCCATATCGAGTGTGCCATCGCCGTTAAAGTCACCTGTGGTCATTGAGAAAGGAGCTGTTCCTGTGCCGTAATCTGCTTTGACATCAAAGCCCGTGTTTGCCGCATTGCGCAGCAACACCGACACCGTATTGGAGTTACCATTAGCCACCGCCATATCCAGCTTGCCATCGTTGTTAAAGTCGCCTGTAATCACGGAGCGAGGATTCGCTCCTGTGCCGACATCGACTTTGGCATCAAAGCCCGTGTTTGCCGCATTGCGCAGCAACACCGACACCGTATGCGAGCCAAAATTAGCCACCGCCATATCCAGCTTACCATCGCCGTTAAAGTCGCCTGTGGTCACTGAGAAAGGATTCACGCCTGTACCAACATCGACTTTAGCATCAAACCCCCAGTTTGCCGCATTGCGCAGCA
>JAURYI010000032.1 GCA_030654015.1 Methylococcales bacterium
GAGTGTTTTTTAGTCATTCTATTATGATACTATTTTTCATTGTTAATTTGTGTAGATAGCTATGCCTTTAAAGGACTGGCAGTCGTTATCAAATGAATAAGCCCTCGATTTTTACCACTACGCCGCGCACAATTCACAAAAATTTCATCCGTTAAAATAGCTAACAATGCTACTCTTAAGGTAATTATTTCACTTATTTATGGTGCATCATGGGTCCTCATTATTTAAATCGTTTTTTTACGCCTAAATCCGTTGCTATCGTCGGCGCGTCTGAACGCCCTGAAAGCGTGGGTTATCGGCTGTTGCTCAATATGCAGGAAGCGGGATTTGCAGGTGGACTGTATCCTGTCAATCATAAACGTGAGGAAATTTTAGGTTTAAAAGCCTATCCCGATTTAAACAGCGTCCCCGAAGAGCTGGATTTAGTCGTCATTTCCACACCCGCGCCGTCCGTGCCGAATATCGTGCGCCAATGCGGAGAAAAAGGCGTGACTTCCGTCATTATCATCACCGCAGGGTTTAGTGAATTGGGCGATGAAGGCAAGCATTTACAACAAGAAGTGCTGGATATTGCCCACCGTTATGGCATTCGTCTCATCGGCCCGAATTGTTTGGGTGTGGTGCGTCCAAGCGGACAATTGAACGCCACTTTTGGTGACGGCACAGTAAAAGACGGTTCGTTGGCGTTATTGTCACAATCAGGCGCAGTATGTACCGCCATTTTAGATTGGGCAAAATCGCAGGATATTGGTTTTTCTACCGTGGTATCTATGGGCGGTGCGGCGGATATTGATTTTGGTGAAGTGCTGGATTATCTGGCGACGGACAGCAAAACCACGGGTATTTTAATGTATGTCGAAGGTATCCGTGATGCACGACGATTTTTAAGCGGCCTGAAAGCCGCCGCGCGGTTAAAACCTGTGATTCTGATTAAATCAGGTCGTCATGAAGCGGGTTGCAAAGCCGCTATGTCACATACTGGCGCAATGGTCGGCGGTGATAATGTGTTTGATGCCGCCATTGCCCGCGCGGGTGTGGTGCGTGCCTATAGCATTATCGAATTATTTTCCGCCGCGCGGGTGTTAGCCAATAACTACATCGTCAATGAAGACCGTTTAGCCATTATCACCAACGCTGGTGGGCCGGGGGTGATGAGTACCGACCGCGCCGAAGATGTCGGTATCAAAATGGCAGAACTCAGCGACGACAGCATCAACGCGCTGAACGCCGTACTGCCTGTGCATTGGTCTCATGCCAATCCGATTGATATTTTGGGCGATGCCACCTCGGAACGCTATCAGCAAGCCTTACAAATCTGCTTGAAAGATGACAACATCGACGGTGTGCTGGTGATTTTAACGCCGCAAGCGATGACCAATCCCACGCAAGTTGCCGAATGTATTATTGACGGCGCGAAAGACAGCAAAAAACCTGTGTTAGCCGCGTGGACAGGCGGTGCGCGTGTGCAGGAAGGACGTAATCTGTTTGCCAACAGCAATATCGCCCACTTTACTACGCCAGAAGTCGCCGTTGATGCGTTTGCTTTTTTAGCCAACTACACGCAAAACCAAATCCTGCTCAAACAAATTCCCTCGCCCAGTGATGAACTCGCCGCGCCCGATGTGGAAGGCGCAAGACTGATTATCGAGCGCATTTTGTCCGAAGGCAGACAAGTATTAACCGCACAGGAATCCAAAGCCATCCTCGCCGCGTTTCATATCCCCGTCAATCAAACCGTCAAAGTCTCCAGTGCCAGAGATGCGATGATTGCCGCGCAAACCATGGGCTTTCCTGTGGTATTAAAAATCAATATGTCCGAATTCAGCCATAAATCCGACATCGGCGGTGTGCGTCTGAACATTAACAGCGCACAAGATGTATCGCGACATTTTCTGGAAATGGAAACAGCCATTAAACAAAAACACCCCGAAATCACCGAAGTGGGCATGACCGTTGAAGCCATGTTCCGCTCACACAGCGGCAGGGAACTCATGGTCGGCGTAGTGCGTGATCCCGTGTTCGGCCCTGCCATCAGTTTCGGCTTAGGCGGTACGATGGTGGAAATTCTCAAAGACAACGCTATCGCCCTGCCCCCGCTCAATGCCTACATGGTTGAACAAATGATTGCCAAAACCAAAGCGGCAAAATACCTGAAAGCGTTTCGCCAATTACCGCCAGCGAATGAAAAAGCCCTGATTGATGTATTGCTCAATATATCGACAATGGTCAGTGAATTACCTGAAATTTTAGAGCTGGATATTAACCCGCTAATCGTCGATGAACACGGCGCGATTGCCGTCGATGCGCGGATAAAAGTCCATACCTCACACCAACTGACCCGCTATGCGCACATGGCGATTCACCCCTATCCGCATGAACTCACTCAGCATTGTCAACTGAGCAATGGCGCGAACATCACCATTCGCCCCATCCGCCCCGAAGATGCGGTAATGGAAAAATATTTTGTCAGTCGCTTATCAGAACGCACCAAATACTTCCGTTACAAACAAGCCTTACAAGAACTCACCCCTGAAATGATTGTCCGCTTCACCCAAATCGACTACGACCGTGAAATGGCATTTGTCGCCGTATCTGACAACAAAGACCTGCCCAGCGAATTAGGCGTAGGGCGATACATGATGAATCCAGACGGACGTTCAGTCGAATTCGCCCTAGTGGTTGCCGACGATTGCCAACGCCTAGGCATCGGCTCACGCTTATTAAAAACCCTGATGCAAGCCGCCAAAGACAAAGGTATGGCATTTTTTGAAGCCGAAGTCATGACCGCCAACAGCTCCATGCTAGCACTAGTCACCAAACTGGGATTCAGTATAGAAACCCTCGCTGATAATCCTGATATTGTGCGCGTGGTGAAAGATTTAAGACAATAAAAGGCTTTCATGACTGCCAGTCCTTAAAGGACTGGCAGTCATTAGCGTTTTTATTTTCAATGACTTACACTTTAAAACTGAACTGGATAGAATTATTATGCGTCTTGTTGACATATCAAAGTTTAGGTATGTGATAAAAACGGTATGATACGGTTTTTTAATACTGAACAGAAATTAACCAGTTCAGTATTAGTACCTGAGTTTCCTGAAAAGGTGGATATGTGACTTAATAAAATTAATTTTAATTATACCTAAAATAATGCGTAGGCAGGTATTCAAAAGCTCGTGCTTACCTGTGCGCTAATTCATAAATAACTAATCAACTCATCAAAATGAATTACACAGACAGAATTTTTCCAACCAATAAAGGATTAACAACTTACCTTGATGAGTTGATAGCTAAAAATTACCAAATACCTACCTTTCAAAGAGATGTGGTTTGGGAGCAAGAAAATGTAAAAAAACTTTGGGACAGTATCTACAAGTTTTATCCGTTGGGAAGTATCTTAATTTGGAAAACAGATTTAAAACTTCAAAATCACAGAGAAATTGGTGGTCATCAAATAGCCGACACAAATTTCAGTAGAACTGAATATCAATACATACTTGATGGACAACAGAGAACAACATCTTTGCTGACTTCATTATATGGTGGAACTATTGAAAATAGACCTAGCTTCAATCCTTTGCTTTTCGTTGACCTTACAATACCTCCTGATAGTGATATAGATGATGAAAGCTATCGGAATCGTTTTTTATTTTGGAGTGATATAGATGATAGAAACGGAGAAATCAGAGCTAATATTGGCAAAAAGAAAAGATTTGAGGATGGTTTAGTTGTAAAGCTAATTGATATAAAAAATAATTTTTCAAATGTTCAGACAAGTGTATTTAATAGCGAAGTTGTAAATAAAGACTTCAGTCACTCCATTCTAGTAGAGCTTTCAAAAATCAAAGGGGTTCTTGATAACTATCGAATTTCGTTTATTGAGGTTAAAGGTATTCAAGTTTCAGAGGTTTGCCAAATATTTGAGAGAATAAATCAAGCAGGTAAACCATTAAACATATTTGATATTGTAGTTGCAAAAACTTTTAAACCTGCGACACAGAAATTAATAACAGAGCAAGCAGATAACGGATTTTATTTAAGAGATTTAATTGATGACTTTAGATGCCTTAATAACAGTGAGTTTCTAAAAATTAGTGATATTGACTACTTGCGGACTCTTGCTGTTCTGATAAATCAAAACATTCCGAACAGTGGGGTAAGAAATATTACAGACCGCTATTTGAACGAAATTAAAACCGAACATATTTTGGCGGTATGGAAAGATTCTAAAATCGCAATGCTAAAAACATTTGATTTCTTTGAAAACCATCTTCACCTAAAAACACCTTACTTAATTCCTTTCAGTTATTTCTATTTTACAATTACAGCATATTTCTACAAAAATAATTCGCCGAATTATGACTTTTTAAAAAAATATTTTTGGTTTAATAGCTTTCATAATGACGACTTATTAAGCAATACAACACAATTAGCACGACATATTGAGTTTTTAAATAACGAAAAAGAAAAACAATCATTCCAGTTTGATAGGTTTTTAATTGACAAACAAAAACTTCGTTCAGCAACTTATAGTTCAAAAGGTAGAATGAGTAGAGCTGTTTTATCACTTTATGCAAACGTTCAGCCAAAAGATTGGGAGCATTGCGATAGAAATGTATTAGTTCAAAATTTTTTCTTCACTACAGATAAACCAAATCTGCATCATATATTTCCGACAAATTCAGAATATGTTTTGAATAATCAGCATAAAAACAAAATAACAAGCGATAGCTTAATGAACATAGCTTATTTAACACAAATTACGAATCTTGACATAACAAACCGAAATCCTCTTGAGTATATAAAAGACTATGACAAGCCAGAATTTGTTGCCATTATGCCAACACATCTCTTATCTACAGATATTTTAGAATGGGCAAGAGCAGACCAGATGCCTGACAATGCAATTGATTTATTTATAGAAAGCCGAGTAAATCATATTTTGACAGACTTAAAAACTAAACTAAATGGAATTACATTTGACGAAATGGATACTATGGAAATGTAACAACTCGTAAAGCAAGCAGCCCAGATGGAACGCAGCGGAATCTAGGGCTTTTCGTTGATATGTTACGGTTTTATATATTCCTATGAACTAGCAATAGATAACAAATTTTTTGGAGATAACAAAATGCAAACGGTATTATTAGAAATAAGTGATGACGTTAAAGATACGGTATTAGCTTTTTTGCGTATGTTACCAAGCGATGCGGTAAAAATAATTGAATATGATGACAAGGATTTAACTAAACCCCCATCCGATAATCTAAAAACTTTATTAGCAAATATCCCCGAAGGTTTGGACGATACAGATTTTGAACGAATACGCGATTTTGGCAGGGAGCAACCAGAATGGGATATTTAATAGATAGCAACATAATTTCAGAATTACAAACCAAGAGGCAAAACCCGTGATCCTAAACACCGATTTACCGATACAATTTTCTCGCACGCACCGTTTACAATGGGAAGAAGCGCAACAAAAAAACGTTATTTTATATCCAGAAGGTATGGTTGAACTCAACGAAAGTTCGGCTGAAATTTTAAAACTGTGTGATGGTTCGCGTACACTTGCACAGATCGTCAGCGAGTTGGAAGAAAAATTTGCTACGCAAGGTTTACATAACGACATTAACGCATTTTTAGAGGTAGCTTTACAAAATGGCTGGATACACCAAAACTAATATCACTCCACCGCGCTGGTTATTGGCAGAATTGACTTACGCCTGTCCTTTGCAATGCCCGTACTGCTCTAATCCGATTGATTACGCGAAGCACAGCAGCGAAATCGGCACGGAAGACTGGAAGCGCGTACTCACGCAAGCCCGCAAAATGGGCGCGGTGCAACTGGGTTTTTCAGGCGGAGAACCCTTAACGCGCAAAGATTTACCTGAATTGGTGAAACACGCGCGGGATTTGGGTTATTACTCCAATCTGATTACCTCAGGCTATGGCTTGACGGAAGACAAAATCATCGAGCTGAAAGAAGCGGGATTGGATCATATTCAAGTCAGTATTCAAGCCAGCAGCCAAGAATTGAATGACCATATCGCAGGTACTGCGTCGTTTGAGCATAAAAAACAAGTTGCGCATTTGGTCAAAAAACACGGCTATCCGATGGTGTTGTGCGTGGTGATTCACCGCGAAAACATTCACCAAATGCCCGATATTTTAAAAATGGCAGAAGCCTTGGGTGCGGATTATCTGGAATTGGCTAACACGCAATATTACGGCTGGGCGCACGCCAACCGTGATTTATTACTGCCAACTAAAGAGCAATTTGCGGAAGCGGAAAAAATCGCCCAAGAGTTTAAAGAAACGGTGGCAGGTAAAATGAAAATTTACTACGTCGTCCCCGATTTTCACGAAGACCGCCCCAAAGCCTGTATGAACGGCTGGGGAACAACGTTTTTAACTATTGCACCTGATGGTGTTGCCCTGCCCTGTCATTCGGCGCGTGAGTTGCCTAATTTGGAATGTCCGAACGTCAATGATTACAGCATTGAGGAAATATGGACAGATTCCAAAGCGTTCAATTTTTTCCGTGGTTTTGAATGGATGACGGAGCCGTGTCGTTCCTGTGATGAAAAAGAAAAAGATTTCGGCGGTTGCCGTTGTCAGGCGTATTTATTAACAGGCAATATGTTTGCGACTGATCCTGTGTGCAGTAAATCACCGAATCGTCATGTGATTGATGAGGCGATTGCGTCAGCGAGAACTGCCGCGTTGTCTGACAATGAAAAGCCGCTGATTTTTCGGAATAGTAAAAACTCCAAGTTGTTGTCGTAAAGTCATAAACCGTAGAGACGTTGCACTGCAACGTCTTTTCATCTCCACACCCAAACAAGTTTTATGCTCGAACAAAAACACCACCCTCATATTCTGATTTTTATTGCCAGTATCGCGGTAATGGCGATGCTGTTTTTTGACCGTATTCCCCAAGACCCTGCGTATCATCAATTTGCCGATACGCGGCAAATTGCGGGCATTGCCAATTTTTGGAATGTGTTTTCCAATGTTCCATTTTTGCTGGCGGGCGGGTATGGTTTGTGGCGGTGGAAATACATCATTGAGCGTCAAGACCATCGGGCGTATATCGTGCTGTGTATCGGCGTTTTGCTGGTAAGTGTCGGCTCGGCTTATTATCATTACGCACCTTCAACGGCGACGCTGTTGTGGGACAGGTTGCCGATGACGATGGCGTTTATGGCGTTGTTTTCGCTCTTGCTGGATGAACGGGTAATTCCGCGCGAACGGTCACTGACATTATGGCCGCTGTTGCTAATGGGCATTGGTTCGGCGGTGTATTGGTATTGGTCGGAAACCAGAGGCGCGGGTGATTTGCGACCTTACGCGCTGGTGCAGTTTTTGCCGCTGGTGTTGATTCCGCTGATACTGTGGTTATTTGAAAGCAGTTATTTAAAGGGTCGGTTGTTGGTAACAGCGTTGGGATTTTATGTACTTGCTAAACTCTGTGAACATTTTGATAGACAACTATTTGAACTGCTCGGTGTTATCAGCGGACACACACTAAAACATTTTCTGGCTGGGATTGCGTCATTGTGCATTATTGTTGCCATTCCCCGTCGGCAGGATTGAACGTTTACTCTCACAACTGCCGTTGTCACAGATAATGTGCGTGGGTGATTCGACCCTATAGGCATTCACTTTGCGGAGAATTTCATCACGCCGTTGCGCTAACTCTGTGATGTATTGTGTTGTTGCCTCAGACCAGAAGCCTTTGTAACTCTGCATTTCATTGACTACAGCGGTGATTTCCTGATCTTGCAGAATGATTTTATACGCAGCAATCATCACACCTGTGCGATTCTCACCTGCACGGCAATGCACATACATCGGTTGTTTCGCCTGTTTAGCAATGGCGAGAAAGTGGATAACATCGTCATCTGCCGCAGCGTGGGCAAATGCGTATAACGGTTCCCACGTTTTCACTCGAAAGTAATCCAGTTGATACAGTCCTGCGTTATTCACGTTTGCTTCATGCAGGGTGTCTATATCGTCGTATAACAATTCAAGATTGATGATGGTTTTCACGCCATTTTGAATAAGCCACGCGCTGGCATTCTTGTCAGGTTTAGCACCGCGCCACAGTACCTTCGGCTGTACTTCGCAAAAGTTGGCGATAGGTGAGGCGAGGTTATTGGCACAATGAGCGGGTTTGGGTGTTGCAGCCAGACAACCATTCAGCACGAACATAGCCACTATCAGCGATACGGTACATTTAACAGCATGACTGATTTTCATAGCATCCTCTGTATTAACTCATTGATAACCAACTTACAAACCTTCCCAAGGCGTGTATAAACCCTCCACAGGCACATCAAAAAAATCCAGCACGCGCCCTACCGTTTCATCGACCATTGCTGCTATCGAATTGGATTTATTATAAAACGCGGGCATCGGTGGATACATAATACCGCCCATTTCGGTAACGGTTGCCATATTACGAATATGCACCAGATGTAACGGCGTTTCACGCGGCATGACCACTAAACGCCGCCGTTCTTTTAACACCACATCTGCGCCGCGTGAAATTAAATTATCCCCAAAACCGTGCGCAATCGCTGCCAGTGTTTTCATGGAACACGGTGCAATTATCATGCCTTCGGTTTTAAAACTGCCGCTGGCAATACTGGCGGCAATATCATTGATACCATGCGTCACGTCAGCAAGCGCGGCAAGTTCGGCACGCTTCATGTTCAGCTCGTACTTTAAATTGACGACCCCAGACGATGAAATGATTAAATGACTTTCCCAGTCGTCCAGCGGCTGTAAAATCTGTAACATTCTGACTCCGTAAATTGCGCCAGTCGCGCCCGTCATAGCGATAATTAAGCGTTTTTTCATTGTATTCATCCATTCTGTTCAGTAGACGCATTCGATTGCGCTTTAAATCGGCGTAGTGTATGCCGAAAGCTCTTCTTAGTGCGTACTAAATTGAGTAAGATTAACCAACCTTATCCTGCGCTTTTATCACTCATACCAATGACAATGACGACAACCAGCCCAGAACCTCTGCCATTTTCGCGTCTCGATACCGCTTTTGCACGGTTTTTGGAAGACCGTGCAACCTTGAATGACGCGCAAAAAAAGGCATTTAAAGACATCGTGCTATTGCTGTCTTATCAACATAATCAAGGACATAGCTGTATTGTGTTGGATGAAGACAAGCAGGCATTGGTGTTGGCATCGGGTTTGGCAGTGTCCGCATCTGACGCAGCCGCTACTGTCTTACCTTTGGTGCTGGAAAATAACCGTTTATATTTACAGCGGTATTGGGATTATGAACACCGATTGGCGAGTGCAACTCAAACCATTGCCAATCATCCGCACCGTGTTGAACAGCTGGATGACTTGCTGGATATTTATTTTCCGCCTACCGAAGGCAAAGATTGGCAACGTGAAGCGGCGCGTATCGCCGTTCAGCACAGTTTCAGTATTATTACAGGCGGGCCGGGAACTGGCAAAACCACCACGGTGGTTAAAATTCTTGCGGTATTGCAAGAACTTGCCCAAGAACCACTATTGATAGCACTCGCCGCACCAACGGGCAAAGCCGCTATGCGTTTACAGGAATCTATCGGCTCTAATAAATCCGCCTTGCCCTGCTCCGATACCATCAAAAATACTATTCCCGAAACGGTCACCACCTTGCATCGGCTATTAGGCGCGAAACCCGACTCACCTTATTTCAGGCATGATGTTAATCACCCGTTAATTCATGATTTAGTGGTTGTCGATGAAGCGTCAATGGTGGATTTGGCATTAATGAGTAAATTGATGGATGCCTTGAAACCGAACGCACGGTTGATTTTATTGGGTGATAAAGATCAATTGGCATCGGTGGAATCAGGTGCGGTGCTGGCGGATTTAACCCAAGCTTTGTCCACACATACGGTGGAATTAAAAACCGCGCACCGTTTTGATGACAATATCAAGCAACTGGCAAACACAGTTAATGAACAAAATGCAGGCGCGGCGTGGCGATTTCTTAATTCAGGCAATGAACATACGCTGTTATTGCAAGACGATTTGATTGCTTATATTGCCGCGCAACAAACCGCTTACCTGAAATTAATTCAACAGGGCGCGGATTTTACCGATGTTTATCAGGCGTTTAATCGCTTTCAAGTGCTGTGTTCCAACAGAGAAGGCAAAAACAGCGTTGCCGATATTAACAGCCGCGTCGAACACAAACTGGCACAAAACGGACGCATTCAGATAGCAGGCTTATGGTATAGCGGTCGCCCTGTGCTGGTGACGCAAAATAATCCCGCGCTGCATTTATATAATGGTGATATTGGGCTGTGTTTACCTGATAAGCATCAAGGTGGTAAATTAATGGTGTTTTTTCAACGCCCCGATAGGAGTGTAAAAAGTTACTTGCCCAGCCGTATTGCGCAATGTGAAACCGTGTTTGCGATGACTATTCATAAAAGCCAAGGTTCTGAGTTTGAGGAGGTGTTAATCATATTACCTGAACTAATTAATCCTGTATTGACTAAAGAATTGCTTTATACGGCGATTACGCGTGCAAAAAAAACCGTCAAGCTGGTCGCTAATGAAGCGGTTTTTATGGCTACCATTCAACAAAAGGTCGCTCGTGTAACGGGTTTGGTTGATAAATTTTGACACGCAGAGGAAAACTTATTCACTGCGTATCCCTGTTTTTAGCAATAAACAACAAATTCGGACATAGCAAATTAATCTCGGTAAAATATGCTTATTATCCCTACCAAATACTTGCAAAGTATATTTTTGCCATTCCAAAACGCATGATAAAAGTTAAACATCACGTTGTACCTTTTTTGTTGAGTTTAATGCCTTTTGTTACTGAAATTGCAATGGCGGACAGTAAACTGTCTTCATGGTCTCTCAAAGGATTCGGCACATTAGCAGCCACAGGAACGGACAGCGATAAAATAGGCTTTTATCGTGATAAATCACAAACTCAGGATGCCGATAGCGGGTGGGGAATAACCAATGATTCTCAACTTGGCGTACAAGTTGACTGGAAAGCCAACGATTCACTACAAGCAACTGTGCAATGGATAGCCAGAGATCACGCGGGTAATTTTTTCGAACAGAATCTGGACTGGGCATTTTTACGCTGGAGCATCCAAGATGATCTGGATATACGCTTCGGTCGCTTGGGTGTGGGTGTATTTTCGTTGTCCGACTATCGCAACATCAGCTATGCCTATCCGTGGATACGTCCACCGCATGAATTTTACAGTACCATCCCTTATTATCATATTGACGGTGCGGATATAACCAAGAAGTTTTCGGTAGATGACGGTTATTTATCCATCAAAATTTACGGTGGTTATTCTTATAATCAATTGCCCACACAAACCTCTGGTGTTCATAATCAACAATCGCCTGCAACGGGTGCTAATATAAGTTATGAAAAAGGGGCGTGGCAGGCGCGTTTGGGCTATACCTATGCGACCATCACCTCCAATCCGCCTATTCAGGATATATTAACCCCTATTAATAGTCCGTTATTCACGCAGTATTGGCCTGATATAAAGCAATTAATACCTGCAATGACGATGAGAGGCAAAGAATATCATTTCGGCAGTATCGGTCTTGCTTATGATGACGGCATCTGGCTGTCACAAATGGAAGCGGCTTATATCGGCTCAAACACCTTATGGTCTCCGCCACGCAGCAGTGCCTACCTCAGTATCGGCAGACGCATCTCAACGATTACACTTTATTCACTGCTCGGCATTGCCAAAACCTTCCAGAATGATATATATGTGCCGAATCCGTTAGTTCCAAACCCTATATTACTTGCCAATCAACAACAGTTAAGCCGCATATTAAATAACAATGGAATAAATGAACAATCCGTTTCACTGGGAGCGCGGTGGGATTTTTATGACAATATGTCATTAAAAGCACAATGGAGTCATTATTGGCTGGGTGCTCATAACGGCTCTCAGCAATGGCAACAATCGGTAGATAATACAACACCCAACACAGTTAATGTCATGTCTACAGGTATTGATTTTGTATTTTAATGTGATGAAAATTTTTACCGCCCTATTGCTGTTTTTTTTCGCTGCGGGTGCATCGCACGCCGACATAGTCGTCATCGGCAACTTAAAAAACAGCCTGCAATCGCTTAATACTGTTCAAGTAGAAGATATTTTTATGGGACGCACCCGTTCACTGCCCAATGGACGCTTCGCACTCCCCGTGTGCCAATCGACTTTACGCCCTGCATTTTATGAAAAACTCACCACAAAACCGATTGAGCAAATCAATGCGTATTGGGCAATGCTTGCATTCAGAGGACAAATCTCCCCGCCTATGGAATTTCCTGACGATAACAGTGTATTATCCATCGTCAATGACAACAGAGATGCCATTGGCTATATCGACAGCAGAAACGTTAATAACAGTGTGCGCGTTTTATTACGATTAAATTAATTTATGAACTTATTCAGCGGTAAAAACCTGCATCACAAACTGCTTGGTTATATCTTTTTAGCCACCTTTGTTTTTACCAGCATTGCAACATTCATTTCTTTTCGTATCGAGATGAATCACGCGAATCAAAAAGCAGAAGTCATGATTCACCAACTGATAGACACCATTGAACCCACAGCGGCAATAGCGGTTTATTCAAATAATGTACAGATTGCTGAAGATGTACTGAACGGTCTATTGCGCAATAATGTCGTGCATAAAGCAATCATTACCAGCGATCAGGGCTTATCTCTGGAAAAAACCAAAGGCACGCAGACCGAGAGTCAACAGGAAATTATTCGCGAGCTGTTCTCGCCGTTTGGAACGAAAAAATCCATTGGGCAAGTCAGTGTTACCTCCAATGCGTCTTTTATTCTCAGCGAAGCCCAAAATGCCGCGCAGACTAACGCATTACAATTTTTCATCCTTGTCGGCTTAACCCTGCTGTTTATGTTACTGCTGATTCATTCGCTATTTTCCAAGCCGTTAATACGCATTTCCAATACCTTGCGCGACATTCTTGCGGGTGAACAGGAGAGCATCGAACCACTGGAAGACAATAAAAACGATGAATTAGGCAGTCTGGTCATCAATATCAATAAAATATTAGCTCTGCTGACTACTAAACTCTCCACGCAACAAGTGCTGCGCAAACGAGTGGAATTTGCCGAGAAAAAATTGCGCAATATTTTTGAATCCACCAGTGCGGGCTTATTCTTGCTGGATAAAGACGGCAAAATTTTAACCTGCACGCCCACGCTGCTGAAAATACTGGGCTACGAAGATAATAATTTGATAGCCATTAACGGACAACCTTTTGCCTCACTGTTTTTTAAAGAACCGATGCAATTTCAGCAAATGATGCAGAATGCGCTGGAGCTGGAACAGTTGGAAGCGCAGGATTTAATGCTGCACAACGATACCGAAGAACACCCGTTATGGGTACATTGTCTGGTTTCTAAAATCGTCGATGCGTTTGGGGTCACCCGTTTTGAGGGAGTGGTTTTTGACATCAGCAAGCGCGTTGCCAGCGAAAAAGCCATGCACTATGAAGCCAATCATGATGGCTTGACAGGCTTGTTGCGCCGCAATGCCGCTGAACTGCACACAGCAAAACACCTTGCCTCGGCAAAGAGTGCCTCTACCATCGTATTATTGCTGGATTTAGACGGCTTTAAAGCCGCCAATGACACTTACGGACATGATGCGGGCGACATCGTG
>JAURYI010000036.1 GCA_030654015.1 Methylococcales bacterium
GTCATCACTAAGGCAATGCTTAAAATGGATAATAGAGTTTTGTTTTTCATGTAAGGCACTTATTCCTAATGGGTCAAAAAGTAGTGAGGGTATTGTACTCTGTTTCAATCCACACCCAACCTCATCCGTCGAGTGACACCCGCCAACGGATAGAGGTCGGTGGATTACCCTCCGCGTGAACGAAGAGGTTACTGTGAAAGATAGTGATACTCGCGTATCGTTGTCAAATTTAGAAATCCCACTGGGTTTCAGACCAGCAAGGAACAAAATGAACAATTCAGCAAAAATAACAGGCGTGATTTTAGCAGGTGGCTTGGCACGGCGGATGAATCATCAAGACAAGGGCTTGGTGTGTTATCGCGGTCGTCCGCTGGTCAGTTATGCCATTGCCGCACTCGCACCACTGGTACATGAGACGATTATCAACGCCAATCGCCACCATGAATACTATCAACAATTCGGTTTGCGGGTAGTGGCAGATCAAACCGCCAGTTTTGACGGCCCTTTGGCAGGTATTCTAACCGCGATGTTGAATACCGATGCCGAGGTGTTGTTGGTTGTGCCGTGTGACGCGCCCTTGATGACCAGCGAACATTTGCAAAAATTATTAACGACCCGTGCGGCGTTGAATGCGGATGTGGCGGTAGCGTTTGATGGTGAACGTCTGCATCCAGTGTTTTTAGCCATTCATAGCCGCTTACAAACCAGCTTACAGGATTATTTAGCCAGCGGTGAGCGCAAAGTGCAAACGTGGTTAGCACAACACCACGCCGTACAGGTCGATTTCAGCGCATCACCTGAGATTTTCACCAATGTGAATACCTTGACGGAGTTGTCTTTGTTGGAAGGTAGATTTGATGAGCGATAGCGTAACCCGATTTGCCGCGTTGATTGTGCTGGGTTGCCAAAAAGCGGCAACCCAGCCTTGTATGATTAAAGCCACTCAAAATCAATCGAATAAACCGAAAGAATAACGAGTAAGCTGTAAGCGTTCATTGGGAGGTCGTCGTACCCTGAGGATTGATTAATAATCAGAGCCTGTCAAGTAGATTGACCCGTGCCCTATTCACCCATACCGAGGAGTATCTGAGGCTTAGAGCCTGTATTCACAAGGATAGCAGGTGCATTATCAGGGTTGGGAATCAATGAATAGTTTACGTTTTTTAATCCAGTCGAACAAACTGAATATCATGAACATTCCACTGAAAGAAATACCGCGTGAAACCAAGCAACCGCTGTTTGCAGGCATTGATGTCGGTGCTGAGGAGTTGGTGTTGGTGATCCGTAAAAACAATAAGCCTTTGAACCCACAAAAGTTTACCAACACGCCTAGTGACCGCACTCGCTTAACAAGCTCGTTAAACGGTCAGGCATTACCGTCTGTCTGGAAGCCACAGGGATTTATTACTTTGACTTAAGCCTCGCCTTGCATGATGCTGGCGTATCGCTGATAGTGTTAAACCCTAAAGCTGCTCATAACTTTGCCAAGGTATTAATGAAAAACAGCAAGACGGATGCCGTCGATGCTAATACTCTGGCAGAATACGCTGAACGCATGGATTTCGTTGCTTGGACACGTCCCAGCAACGAGAAGATTGCCTTGCGTTGCGCGGCGCATTCATTCACTGACCAAACAAAAAGCCGCTGCCAAAAATCACCTGCACGCGCTGACCGCCACGACTGAAACACCCAACGCCGTGCTGAAAGATGCCAAGCTGGCTATCAGCCAGTTAGAAAAACGCATCGACAGCTTAACAACGGCGGCACAGCTCTTGATAGCCAAACACCCCGAACTAACCCGCATCCTGCATTTATTGACGGGCATCAAAGGTATCGCCGAAACCAGTGCCATCGCGCTGATGGGCGAACTGTTATTGCTTCCACCCGACCTATCTCATCGACAATGGGTTAAGTTTGCAGGGCTTGATCCGCAGGTGTTTGAGTCAGGCAAAAGCGTCCACAAAAAAACGCGCCTTGCCAAATCGGGCAACGCGCATATCCGCGCCGCCCTCTATAGCCAGCCGCCAATAAACTGATTATTAAAAGCACTGTTTGAAAAGCTCATCGACAGAACATCTTTTTTGTCGGCGGATTGCTTTAGCTTGCGCCCATTTTTTTTCAATTGGATTTAGGTCAGGATAATAAGGTGGTAAATATTCTAAAATATGCCCCGCCTGTGTAATTGCCTCTTGAATATCCTGCCGTTTATGAAAAGAGGCATTATCTATCACAACCACACTATTCGACGGCAAGACGGGCAATAAGCACTGAACAACCCAGC
>JAURYI010000042.1 GCA_030654015.1 Methylococcales bacterium
CCAAGAATAAATAGCCCGTAAAAGCTATAGTAAGACTGATGTACTGGGGAAGCAGACCCGACCTGAAGCCAAGAGCTTGTGCGTAGAAAGGCTCCCCGCCCTCGTCATCCATGCCGTGGAGTATCTGAGACCTGTAAGCAACGCTTCTGAGTCTGTATTCACAAGGACGGTAGATGAAGTGTCAGGGTCGGGAAACCAGTGCTTATCATAACAAAACAATTGATCAGGAAGACGAAAAATGAATGTTGCAGGTATTGATGTCAGTGCGAAAGAATTGGTGGTTGTGGTCAGCGTTAAAAGCAAGGCAGGTAAAGCCAAAAGCTTTGAAAACACAGCGGCGGGGGCATCAAGCTATTATCCGCTTATTGTCAAAATACCAAAGCGGAGCGAGGGTTTGTCTTGAAGCAACAGGCATTTATCACTTTGATTTAGCGGTCGCGCTCAGTCGTGCGGAGGGGATTGAAGTCATGGTGCTTAACCCCAAGGTCGCGCATAACTTCGCTAAGGTGTTGATGAAACGCAGTAAAACCGATGCGGTGGATGCCGATATGTTAGCCACTTATGGTGAAAGAATGCCGTTTGTCGCCTGGCAACGTCCTGCCGATGAAAACATCGCCTTAAGAGCCATTGCCCGACGTATCGCCGCATTAACCAAGCTGAAAACACAGACTAAAAATCAGATTCATGCTTTAACCGCGACGACAGAAACGCCCGACATGGTGATTAAGCACATCAATGAATTGGTTGATGTTCTGGAAAAACAGCTTAAAGCACACCGTAACAGTGCGCTGACACTGATTCGCCAGCACGCAGAACTTAGCACTGCCTTTGCGTTAATCACAGGCATTAAAGGCATTGCCAACGCCAGTGCCATACACATACTGGCGGAGTTAATGATCTTGCCGCAAGACATGACGGCAAAACAATGGGTTGCCTACGCAGGGCTGGATCCTCGACAGTTTGAATCGGGCAGCAGCGTGGCGAAAAAACCGCGTATCAGTAAAGCAGGCAACAAATTCATCCGTCAGGCATTGTATATGCCCGCACTGGTAGCAACGCGCTATGAAACCCATATCAAGGCTTATTACCAGCATTTGATTAGCGACAATGGTTTGAAAAAAATACAAGCCGTGTGTGCCGTTATGCGCAAATTACTACACGCCATTTATGGTATGTTAAAAACAAATAAAACTTTTGAAGGGGCTAGATTTTATTCTTTGCCCCTCCAAGTTAATTCACACGCTATTTTGTGACTTTTTCAAATAGCGGACTTGCGTTTTAAGAGAGTATCTACTAAAGCCGCTTGTTAGGCGTTGTGTTGTGCTGCTTCCAGAAATTCCAGTTGTTGCTCACTGAAATCCGCATAGTTTTGTTGCCATTCTGACGGGGCGAGTACTTTCGCAATCTGTACGGCGGTGACTTTGTATTCAGGGCAGTTGGTTGCCCAGTCTGAATTGTCGGTGGTGATGACGTTTGCGCCTGATTCAGGGAAATGGAAGGTGGTATAGACTACGCCGACTTGCACGCGGTCAGTCACTAAGGCGCGTAATACGGTTTCACCTGCGCGGCTCTTAATTCCCACCCAGTCACCGTCAACCACGCCGCGATCTTCGGCATCATGCGGATGAATTTCCAAGCGGTCTTCACTGTGCCACACATTGTTTTCCGTGCGGCGGGTTTGTGCGCCGACATTGTATTGCGACAAGATACGACCAGTAGTCAAAATCAGCGGGAACATCGGGGTGATTTTTTCGCTGGTTGCCACATATTCGCTCAACATGAACAGACCTTTGCCGTCATCGCGCAAGAAGTGATCGGCGTGTAGGGTTGGTGAACCTTCTGGATTTTCGTCATTGCAAGGCCATTGCACACTGCCCATTTCGTCGATTTTTTTATAACTGACGTTGGCAAAAGTAGGCTTGAGACTGGCAATTTCATCCATAATTTCTGATGGATGGCTGTAGTTCATCGGGTAGCCTAATGCGTTGGATAACATTTGGGTGACTTCCCAATCCGCATAACCAGCTAACGGTCTCATGACTTTACGCACAGGGGAAATACGACGTTCCGCATTGGTAAATGTGCCGTCTTTTTCCAAGAATGAGGCACCGGGTAAAAAGACGTGGGCAAATTTTGCGGTTTCGTTTAAGAATATGTCCTGCACGATAACGCATTCCATCGCGCGTAACGCGGCATGAACGTGTTTAATATCGGGATCAGATTGGGCAATGTCTTCGCCTTCACAGTACAGACCCAAGAAGCTGCCATCAAGCGCGGCATCAAACATATTGGGAATGCGTAACCCTGGATTGCCGCTCAGTGGGGTGTGCCATGCGTCTTCAAACAGGGCGCGAGTTACAGGGTCAGCCACGTTGCGATAGCCTGGGAATTCATGCGGGAATGAACCCATATCGCATGAGCCTTGCACGTTGTTTTGTCCGCGTAAGGGATTGACACCCACGCCTCTGCGTCCAATATTACCTGTTGCCATTGCTAAGTTGGCGATACCGATAACCATGGTTGAACCTTGGCTGTGTTCAGTAACGCCTAAACCGTAATAAATCGCGCCATTTTTTTCAGTAGCGTATAAACGGGCAGCAGCTCTGATGTCAGCGGCAGGAACGCCTGTAATGGCTTCGCTGGCTTCGGGTGAGTGTTTTTCCTGATTGATAAATGTGCGCCATTTTTCAAACGAAGCAACATCACAACGGGCTTTGACAAATTCTTCATCAACCAGATTTTCGGTGACGACTACATAAGCCAAGGCATTGATTAACGCGACGTTGGTGCTGGGGCGTAATTTCAAATGGTAGTCGGCCTGAATGTGCGGCGATTTGTTCACTAAATCAATTTCGCGCGGATCGACAACGATGAGTTTCGCGCCTTGACGCAAACGTTTTTTCATCATTGAACCGAATACGGGATGACCGTCTGTTGGGTTTGCACCGATAACCATGATGACATCGGAATCCATTACAGAATCAAAATCTTGTGTACCTGAGGCTTCGCCAAAGGTTTTCTTTAAGCCGTAACCCGTGGGTGAATGGCACACGCGGGCGCAAGTATCAACGTTATTATTACCAAAACCTGCACGAATTAATTTTTGTACAAGGTAGGTTTCTTCGTTGGTACAACGTGATGAAGTGATACCGCCGATAGAATCTTTGCCGTATTTGGCTTGGATGCGTCTGAGTTCAGAAGCCGCGTGATTAATCGCATCTTCCCAGCTGACTTCTTGCCACGCATCTTTGATACTGGCACGAATCATCGGTTTGGTGATGCGGTCTTTGTGGGTGGCGTAACCGAATGCAAAACGTCCTTTCACACAAGAATGCCCGTGGTTGGCTTTGCCGTCTTTATTTGGCACCATGCGGATCACTTGCTCGCCTTTCATTTCCGCGCGGAATGAACAGCCGACACCGCAATAAGCGCAAGTAGTAACAATCGCGTGTTCTGGTTGACCGTGTTCGATAACGGATTTTTCCATTAGCGTGGCAGTCGGACAGGCTTGAACACACGCGCCACACGATACACATTCAGAACTTAAAAAGTCTTGGTTTTGACTGGGTGACACTTTGGAATCAAAGCCGCGTCCGTCAATCGTCAAGGCAAATGTGCCTTGGGTTTCTTCACAAGCGCGTACGCAACGTGAGCAGACGATACATTTGCTAGGATCAAAACTAAAATACGGGTTGCTGTTGTCTTTTTCAGCATTTAAATGGGTGGTGACTGGTTTATAACGCACTTCACGCAAACCAACCGCGCCCGCCATGTCTTGCAATTCGCAATCGCCATTGGCTGAACAGGTTAAACAATCTAATGGATGGTCAGAAATATATAGTTCCATCACGCCGCGACGCACGTCCGCCAATTTTTTATTTTGGGTGACAACTTTCATGCCTTCGCCGACGGGCGTAGTACAAGAAGCAGGCATACCACGCCCGCCTTCAATTTGTACAACACATAAACGACAGGAACCAAACGGTTCAATGCTGTCGGTCGCGCATAATTTAGGAATATCAATACCGATACTTGCCGCCGCTCGCATAACCGACGTACCTGCTGGTACAGTAACTTTAAAACCGTCAATTTCTAAGTTGACGGTTTGGGTGGCGACACTGGCGGGTGTGCCAAAATCTTTTTCTTTGTTCATGCTCATGGGGGTTTCCTCGTATGGTCACGGCGGCGGTGATTTTTGTGTTTTAAGCTGTTATTATTTGAAAGGATTAATAACGGTTAAACTGTTTTCAATAATTTGTTTATGCTGCATATCTTCTGAATATAAGACCGTGCAATCAGCTTCTAACGCACTGGCTACAATCAAACTGTCCCAATAAGAAAAACCATATTGTAATTTTATTTTATGGGCAAGACGCAAGGTCATTATTTGAATAAGTTGTATCTCGCTAATATTAATCATGACTTCAATATTATCTTGAATAAGAGTATCAGCGACTTTCTTTTTAAGCATTACACTGTAATACTCATTTAAAACTTGTGTACTAACTACTAAAATAGGCAAAGTTTCTAAAAGTTTTAACGCAGTGGTACATTTGTTATCGTCTACATCTAAATGTGCATAAACCCAGATATTAGTATCAATAAAACCACTATCTTTCATGTAAACTTTCCCTAGTCGGTAAGTCGATATTATCTACCGCAATACGATGTGCATACACTTTTCTAGTAGCTGGAAAATTTTGTGTTGTATTGTCACGCAAAACAATAACTGTAAATTTTTCACCCGTTGAAATAGGTAAATCAGATAAAACAACCTTATGTGAATTATCCATAATTAAATCTTGTGTCATCACTACTTGCATTATTTTATCCTTTAGAATTTATTGAACCCCAAATTCTGCTACGCTCTATCTGGGCTACATTTCTAATGTTTCAATACGTTGTGTTGTGTTGTGTTGTGTTGTGTTAAGCGAACAGCGAATCTTAGAGTAGCAAAAATATCTTCTTGTTCAATATCTTCATAATCTTCGAGAATATCGGCAATCGTCATCCCTGAACTTAACCATTCTAAAACAGTTTCCACTGGATAACGTAGTCCACGAATACAGGGTTTACCGTGACAAATTTCTGGGTCGATGGTGATACGTTCAAAGGCTGTTGTTTTCATACCTATGCCTGATATTTAAGTAATATGTAAATCCTATTAAGTATCCGCTTTAATAAAATGTTGGGTTTCGTTCCTCAACCCAACCTACGAACTAACCCGCAAGTTACATTACTAAGTTACTTGCCTATTAAATCGAAACTCATTGTAAAATCTATCGGTTTCTGGAATTTGATAGTCATCATCACAAACTAAATATCCGTAAAAATGACCAAAACTAGGTTCTTCTGCTAATGAATCTGGACACATTACTTCTGGTCTGTATAAAATACTTGTGGCTTCATCAATAATATTAATTTTTCTAAATGCAGATACAATTAATTCTGAACAAAAATATGATTCTTTATATGAAAATTTGTTTTCTATTTTTCCATCAAAAAAATCTGTCAATTGTTCATTTATAGTTTCTTCGTGTTCTTTTTTTCTATTTTCTAAAGTAGATGCAGACGCGCCTTTATGGTTAAATTTTGATTTTTCTTTTATACAATTTTCTAAAAAACCATGTAATTTATTCAATAAATTATTATCCCAATAAGGATTTCTTAATACTGAAATATACTCATATTTCTTGAGTAGATTATCTACTGTGGTTTCCCGAACACCTGATTTCAAAGAGTCAATTATCATATTGTTTTTCGTACATATTGCAGCATGAGAATAACATAGGGTTATATTATATTTATCCAAATAAATATCATTTGCTACTTTAGAAAATGCGAGCAACACATCTCCAGCTTTTAATTTATTTTTGTCTATAATCATTTTACTTTTATATATGTATTAATCTGCATTTTTATATTTAAGTTAAGTCTAACCCAGACTGTTTTTCTATCGCTTTCAATGTGCCAATTGGTAAATCTTTTCCTTGATGAAAAGGAACAATAACTGTTCTTTTTGTCATTGAATTGAAAAACTTAATATGTGAACCTGTTTGAGAAACTTCTTCAAACCCTTGTCGAAGCAAAATTTTTATTATTTCCTTTGCGGTCAATCTTTTTGCTTTTGGCGACATCAAATCACGAATTCCATGAGTTCATAATTTTTAACTGCTATATCTTTAGCTAAAAATTTTTCTGGTATCGGCTCAAGCATTAAAACAATAGCTTCTTGCAAATTCTTAATTGCTTCTTCTTTTGTCATGCCACAAGAAGAGACAAAATTCAACTCAGGACAAGTAGCAGAAAACGATTGTGTTTCTACGTCAAATTCAATAACCGCTCTTACAATCATTTTCTGCTTCCTCGGTAACTAAACTAACAATTACGCATCAACCCCAAAATCTTCTGGAAAGTGATTTAACGCACTTAACACAGGATAAGGGGTCATGCCACCTAGGGCGCATAATGAGCCGTTCAATAAGGTGTCACAGAGTGAACGCAATAAAACGATATTTTTCTCGCGGTCAACATTGTTGATAATGTCGTCCATGACTTCAATACCGCGTGTCGAGCCGATACGGCAGGGTGTACATTTACCGCAGGATTCAATGGCACAGAATTCCATTGCATATCGCGCCATTTCAGCCATATTCATGGTGTCATCAAATGCAACTACGCCGCCGTGACCTAAGACTGTCCAGTTGGCAGCAAAGGCTTCGTAATCTAATGGTGTGTCAAATTGGGATTCAGGCACAAACGCGCCTAACGGGCCGCCGACTTGTACGGCTTTTATCGGTCTGCCTGTTGCTGAACCACCGCCGAAATCATAAAGCAATTCGCGTAAGGTTAGTCCGAAGGCAATTTCAACCAAACCTGTGTGTTTTAAGTTGCCCGCGAGTTGTAATGGTAATGTGCCGCGTGAGCGTCCCATGCCAAAATCACGGTAATAGTCGCCGCCTTTGTCTAAAATCACAGGCACGGAAGCCAATGAAATAACGTTATTGACGACAGTGGGTTGTCCGAATAAACCACTGATAGCAGGTAATGGCGGTTTGAAACGCACTAAGCCGCGTTTGCCTTCTAAACTTTCCATCAATGACGTTTCTTCGCCGCAGACATACGCACCCGCGCCTAAACGTACTTCTAAATCAAATTTTTTGCCGCTGCCTTGGATGTTGTCGCCTAAGTAGCCCGCTTCGTAGGCTTTGGCTATCGCGGCATTCAGGGCTTTATGGGCGTGTGGGTATTCAACACGCAAATAAATAAAACCTTGATTTGCACCAACGGCTAAACCTGCAATGGTCATGCCTTCAATCAGTACGAACGGGTCGCCTTCCATAATCATACGGTCGGAGAATGTGCCTGAGTCACCTTCGTCGGCATTGCAGATGATGTATTTTTGTTCGGAGGGGGTATTTAAAACGGTATTCCATTTAATACCTGTTGGAAACGCCGCGCCACCCCGTCCACGCAAACCTGAGTCGGTGACGTGTTTCACTACATCGGCTTGGCTCATGCCAATGGCATTTTTTAGACCAAGATAACCGTCGTGGGCGATGTAATCTTCTAAACTGACGGGATCGGTGATGCCGACACGCGCAAACGTTAAACGTTGTTGTTTTTTGAAATAAGGAATCTCTTCGGTTGCGCCTAACAATAAAGCGTGTGCGTTACCGTTTAAAAAATCGGCATCAAACAGGCTGGCAACATCGCTAGGATTAACCGCTCCGTAAGCAACACGCTCATTATTGACAACGACTTCAACCAAGGGTTCTAGCCAGTACATTCCGCGTGAGCCGTTACGAACCAGATTAATGTCAATACCGCGTTGCGCGGCTTCTTTAACGACAGCGGCGGCGGTACGATTTGCACCGATGGAAATAGCACTGGAATCGCCTGAAACATAAACTGTGATACTCATGCCTTACGCTCCTAAGTCGTTAATGATGTCATCGAATGCGTCCGCAGAGACGCGACCATAAATCTCTTCGCCGATTTGCATCGCGGGCGAACAGGCACAGTTACCTAAACAGTACACGGGTTCTAAGGAAAACTGTCCGTCCGCAGTGGTTTCGTGATAATCAATACCCAGTTTGGTTTTAACGTGCGCTTCCAATGCGTTGCTACCCATAGACTGGCAGGATTCGGCGCGGCACAAATGCACAGTGCGCTTACCCGGTGGGGTATCACGAAAATAATGATAAAAACTAATCACACCATGCACTTCAGCACGAGACAGGTTAAGTGCTGCGGCAATAGCAGGCACGCTATCGCTTGGAATATAACCCAACGCATCTTGCACACCATGTAAAATGGGCAATAACGCGCCTTGCTTGTCTTTGAGTTCAGCGATGATGGTTTGTACTGTCTCGGTAATGGTTGATTCTGTCATGTTCACTCACTGTGGCGATTGATGTCGATGAAAACAACGGCTAATCCTTAGCGTTGTAGTATGTTTATGTATCGGCTAGCATAGCACAAGAATAAAGACATGAAAAAGCGAAAATAAGTCACTATTTATCGTATGGTTGCGGGAATTTTTCGACAATATTTAAAAAGCTGCATGAAGTTTTTAATAATCCGTAAGATACTGTCATTATTAAGGTTACTCCCAGCTGTCGAGGTCATTGTGTCAACGCTCATTACTACTAATCATAATCGGGATATTGTCGGGCTGACCTACATTTATCCCGTGTTATCACGACGCGCAGGCGGCTTGTCTATCGGTATTAATTTCAATACTAATAATGCGTGTAACTGGCGGTGTATTTATTGCCAAGTGCCTGATTTAACTATCGGAGCTGCACCTGAAATAGATTTTCAGTTACTGGAAAAGGAGTTGCGCTTTTTCTTGGCTATCGTGCTGCACGGGGACTTTTATCAACGTTTTCAAGTGCCTGAACATCAACAGGTCATTAAAGATATTGCCATTTCGGGTAATGGCGAACCAACCAGCGTCAAAGACTTTGCCGAAGCGGTCGAGTTGATTGGGCGAGTGGCAACGGAGTTTGGCGTATTACCGACCAGCAATTATGTATTGATTACTAATGGTAGTCTGGTGCATCAGCCTAAAGTTCAGGAAGGTCTGAAAGTATTACAGACTTATGGCGGCGAAGTGTGGTTTAAGTTTGATAGCGTGACCGATGAGGGCTTAGCGTTAATCAATAACGCGCGGCAAAGTTGCCAGACGCACTTGAAAAATTTGCTGCTTGCCAGTCAGTGTTGCCCAACCAAACTGCAAACCTGCTTAGTGGATTATGATGGCAACGGTCTATCTGAAAAAGAAAAGTCCGCATTTTTGCAATTATTAACCGCCATTAAGGCAGAAGATACCGATGTACAACACGTTATGTTATACACCATTGCCAGACCTTCATTACAGCCAGAAGCCAGTTTATTAGCTCCCTTATCTGTCGAAGTATTAAATAAATTTGCGGATAATATTAAACAATTGGGTTTTGATGTCTCTGTCAGTGTGTAATGATTTTAAAATTACCGCTTGTTATATAATTGACATTTCAATTATAATGACAGGTTCATAACGTGCGAATGTGGCGAAATTGGTAGACGCGCTGGTTTTAGGTACCAGTTGGTTACCCAGTGGGAGTTCGAGTCTCCCCATTCGCACCACCCAAATCTATAAAGGCTCTCGACTCATCGTCAGCCTTTTATTCTTTCGAGCCAACGTCCTGCTGGCATTCAAAAATTCTTATTTATTGTGTGTGAGGTAAATCAATGCAAGTTTCTGTCGAGAAGACATCTGAATTAAGCAGAAAAATGACTGTTAGCGTACCTGAAACTACTGTTCAGGAAAAAATGGCTGAACGCTTAAAAACGTTAGCACGCGAAGTTAAAATTGATGGCTTTCGTCCTGGTAAAGTACCTCAACACGTCGTGACCAAAATGTATGGCGGCAAAGTGCGTGATGAAATTACGGGCGACCTGATTCAATCAACTTACTTTGAAGCATTGCAAAGCCAGTCATTAAGACCTGCGGGCTATCCGCATATTGAACATACCGACGATGCAGCAGGGTTTGTCTATACCGCCGTATTTGAAGTCTATCCAGAAATCGTCATTGAAGGTCTTGAGCAACTTGAAATAGCTCGTCCAGTCGCTGAAGTCGGCGATGTCGATGTCGATAACATCATTGAAAAACTAAGAGATCAGAAAAAAGAATGGATTGTCGTTGAGCGTGCTGCCCAAGAACATGACCAAGTCACTGTTAATTTCTCAGGCGTTTGTGAAGACACCAATTTCACCAACGGTAAAATAGAAAACTTCACCGTGGAAATCGGCGCGAAAAAAATGATTCCCGGTTTTGAAGAGCAGTTACTAGGTCTTGAAGCAGGTGCAAATAAAACATTTGAAATAACCTTCCCAGAAGAATATGGTAATGCTGAATTAGCAGGCAAAGTCGCTCAGTTTGACATTGATGTTGTTAAAGTTGAAGAAGCCACTCTGCCAGAAATTAACGCCGATTTTATTCAAGCCTACGGCGTTGAAGAAGGCACAGAAGAGGCTTTCCGTGCTGATGTTAAAGACAATCTGGGCAGAGAATTAAAGCAGGTTCTGCGTGGCAAATTAAAAAATGCCGTCATGGACGCACTGTATGAAAAAATTCAAATAGCCGTGCCTAATGCGTTGATTGACGAAGAAGTCGAAAGACTGATGCAGCCTTACATTGAGTCTGCCAAAAGACAAAAAATGAAGCCTGAAGATATGCAGTTGCCAAGAGACGCATTTGAAGAACAAGCTAAACGCCGTGTGGCACTAGGCTTGATTTTAGGCGAAATCATTCAAAAAAACAGCGTTGAAATTGATGGCGGCAAAGTACGCGAAACCATTGAAGAATTGGCAAAAAGTTACGAACGCCCTGAAGACGTAGTCGCATGGTATTATTCTGACGAAAAACGTTTACATGACGTTCAGCAAATGGTATTAGAAGACCAAGTGGTTGAATGGTTAGTGGCACAAGCAAAAGTCACCGATGAAACCGTCAGCTTTAGTGATGTCATGGACAGACAACAACAGTAAGGATTTTTATGTACAACCAACACACAATGAATCAGGCGAGAGCATTAGAAGCTGCGGGCGGATTAGTGCCTATGGTTATCGAGCAAACCGCCAGAGGCGAGCGTTCGTTTGATATTTATTCGCGCTTACTCAAAGAGCGCGTTATTTTCCTGGTGGGTCAGGTTGAAGATTACATGGCTAATCTGGTCGTTGCTCAATTGCTGTTTTTAGAATCAGAAAATCCTGATAAAGACATCCATTTGTACATAAATTCACCCGGCGGTTCAGTCACCGCAGGGATGTCAATTTATGACACCATGCAGTTTATCAAACCCGATGTCAGCACATTATGTATCGGGCAAGCTGCCAGCATGGGCGCGTTACTGCTCACAGGCGGCGCAGCGGGTAAACGTTACTGCTTACCGCACTCAAGAATGATGATTCATCAGCCTTTAGGCGGTTTTCAAGGACAAGCATCTGATTTTGATATTCATGCGCGGGAAATTTTATTGATTAGAGATAAACTCAATAAAATATTGGCGCATCATACAGGTCAGCCACTGGAAAAAGTCCAGCAAGATACCGATAGAGACAACTTTTTAAGTGCAGATGACGCAGTCAATTATGGTCTGATTGATAAAGTATTATCGAGCAGAGCAGTCGATTCTGAGTTGTAAACGGTTAAATTAATGAGCGTGGTTTTGTCGAAAGTAAAAATATCGGTAATGATGTTTTCAGGGAGGCGGTTATGAGTAATGATAAAAACAGCAAAGACGACGATAAACTACTTTATTGTTCGTTTTGCGGTAAAAGTCAGCATGAAGTAAGAAAGCTCATCGCAGGGCCTTCCGTTTATGTCTGTGATGAATGCGTAGAATTGTGTAATGACATCATAAAAGATGAATTAGAAGATAATACCGCCTCGTTTGGCGATCACACTTTACCTAAGCCAAAAGAAATAAAGAACGAGCTGGACAATTATGTAATTGGACAAGAGCGAGCCAAAAAAATTCTGGCTGTTGCTGTTTACAACCACTACAAACGTTTGCGCAGCAAATCCAAGAAAGACGTGGTTGAATTGGCAAAAAGTAATATTTTGTTAATTGGCCCTACAGGTTCAGGTAAAACCTTATTAGCTGAAACGCTCGCGCGTCTGCTGAATGTACCATTCACTATCGCCGATGCCACCACGCTTACCGAAGCGGGTTATGTCGGCGAAGATGTCGAAAACATCATTCAGAAAATCCTGCAAAAATGTGATTACGATGTCGAAAAAGCCGAAACTGGCATAGTCTACATCGACGAAATCGACAAAATTTCCAGAAAATCTGAAAATCCGTCAATTACCCGCGATGTATCAGGCGAAGGCGTACAACAGGCTTTACTTAAACTGATTGAAGGCACAATTGCTTCCGTACCTCCACAAGGCGGACGCAAACACCCCAATCAGGAATTTGTTCAAGTCAACACCGCTAACATCCTGTTTATCGTCGGCGGCGCATTTGCAGGTCTCGATAAAGTCATTAAAGCGCGTTCAGAAAAAGGCGGTATCGGTTTTTCTGCGCAAATGAAAGCCAAAGACGACAGCAAAAATGTCGGTCAGTTGTTTGCCGAAGTCGAATCAGAAGATTTAATTAAATACGGCTTGATTCCTGAATTTGTCGGCAGATTACCGATTGTCGCCACATTAGAAGAACTCGACGAACAGGCATTAATTCAAATCCTGACTGAACCTAAAAACGCCCTGACCAAACAATACAAACACCTGTTTGAAATGGAAGGCGCGGAACTGGAATTCAGAGAAGATTCCTTAAGCGCGATTGCCAAAAAAGCAATGGAACGAAAAACAGGCGCGAGAGGCTTACGCACTATCGTAGAAAATGTATTACTCAATACCATGTACGAACTGCCCTCAGAAGATAACATCTCCAAAGTTGTGGTCGATGAAAGCGTTATTTTAGGCAAATCCGAACCGTTACTTATTTACGAAACCGAACAGAAAAAAGTCGCATCAGAATCCTGATAGCACTTGCCAGATCATAAAAAAGGGAGCTTTCTCATAAAGCTCCCTTTTTTTTGCTTTTAAAAAGTACAAAATTGATCTTGGCTGTTGTATTGAGATGAATGACTGCCAGTCCTAAACAGTGAGTGATAAAAACTGGAGGTCAAGCTCTGCTTGACTATATAGCCAAAGCACAATAAAACGATTCCGTTCGCCCTGAGCTTGTCGAACCACGAATGCCCTTCGACAAGCTCAGGGCGAACGGTTTTGTAATCAATTTAAACTGTTTTTGCTATAAAACGTATTAAAAAACCCGAACAGCACGCACACTGAGTTTACTGTATTTATTGTAGCGATCTTGGTCGCCATTGCCGAAACCTTGAATCCACGCGCTGTTGATGTCAAGCTCCGTAGAACTCCAATAGTCGTCTTTAGCAAAACCACCCACCACGTTTCTGTGTTCATATAACACTGTTAACTCAGTCTTTGTCGGTAAATGCCAGCCAGAGCCATAAGCACCAGCAGCGGTAACCGCGTCAAGCCAACTTAGCGAATTCATCTCATCGGCTGCTTTCGCTTCCAGACCATGCTGCCCCAAAGCATCGACATAATAAACTTTGCCACCCTCGGGGCCACTGTCGCCCAGCACATACACTGCGCTGGGCTTATCACTATTTTCATTTGAGCCTGCTGGACTAACAGTATCTGCCGCTTGTGTAGCATGAACCAGTATTAAGCCCACAGCCAACAAAACCATTTTTGCTGTTTCTTTAAAGTTAATCATTACCCTGCTCCTTATTTCCGTTTACCCGTTGGTTGTTTAATGTGACTGAGCGGTACTTTACGCAACTTGCTCACGCCATAACGAAGTTATACGCCGAAGTGATGAACATCATTAAAATATTGGTAATCTATTGCGCTATTTCAAGGCACATCCAACTCCAGCTCTTTAATTTTCCGCGTCAGAGTATTGCGTCCATACCCCAGCAACAATGCGGATTCGTGGCGTTTGCCTTGGGTGAAGTCCAAGGCGGCGGCGATGAGTACGCTTTCTACGCGCTCAACAATGTGTTCGGCGATACGCGCTTCTTTGTTGCGCAGTTGTTGATCTATGACGGTTCTTAATAGGGCTTCCCAGTTGCTGTCGATGCTGATTTTTTCCGCAGGGCTGTTTAAAAATTCAGGCGGCAGGTCGTGCAGATGAATTTCTCGTCCTGATGCCATGACGGTGAGCCAGCGGCAGGTGTTTTCCAGTTGGCGGACATTGCCCGCCCAATCGAGTGTGCTTAAAAAGGCTTCGGCTTCGGGTTTTAATATTTTGACTTCGGCATTCAATTCAACTGCCGCTTGTTGTAAAAAATGGCGCAGTAATAAGGGAATATCCTGTTTGCGTTCGCGCAGCGGTGGAATATGGACACGAATCACATTGAGCCGATGAAATAAATCTTCACGAAAGCGTCCTTGTTCAACCAAGATTTCCAGATTTTGATGAGTGGCGGCAATAATACGCACATCGGCTTTTATGGGGGAATACGCGCCGACCGGATAAAACTCACCATCGGCGAGGACGCGCAATAAGCGGGTTTGCAGTTCGGCGGGCATATCGCCGATTTCATCAAGAAACAGCGTACCGTCACTGGCTTGTTCAAAGCGTCCTGCACGGCGTTGTACCGCGCCTGTAAACGCGCCTTTTTCGTGTCCGAATAATTCTGATTCCATGAGGTCTTTGGGAATCGCCGCCATGTTCAGGGCAATAAACGGTTTGGCACTGCGCGGACTGTGACGGTGCAGGGCTTTGGCGACCAGTTCTTTACCTGTGCCTGATTCGCCGTTGATGAGGACGGTGATATTAGACCGCGCCAGCCGTCCTATAGCACGAAATACCTCCTGCATGGCGGGGGCTTCACCAATGATTTCAGGGGTGGGGGCAATGCTAATATCGGCAGATACCGAATCATTGGCTTCTCTGCGCTGGCGGTTATGAATACACGCCCGCCGCGCTAAATCGACCACTTCTTTTATATCAAACGGCTTGGGCAAATACTCGAATGCACCACCGTGAAATGCCGATACGGCACTTTCCAAATCGGAGTGCGCGGTCATGACGATGACAGGTAAATCGGGATGCGTGTGTTGCAGTTTATCCAACAGCGTCAGCCCGTCCATATTGGGCATACGAATATCGGTGATGAGCGCGTCAGGCAAATCGCTTTGCAATGCGACTAATAAGGCGTTGGCATCGGCAAAACTACGGGTGATAAAATCGGCTTTTTGCAGGGCTTTTTCCACCACCCAACGAATCGACTTGTCATCATCGACTATCCAAACGGTTTCTGATTTATTCATTGCCTGTTCCTAAGGGTAAAAAAACTGAAAACACGGTATATCCCGCTTCACTATTGCATTCAATCAGTCCGTTATGCTGATTAATCAAGGCTTGCGCAATGGATAATCCCAAGCCTGTGCCATCGGCGCGACCCGTAATCATCGGATAAAATATCTGCTTCATCATTTCAGGGCTGATGCCAGGGCCGTCATCAATAATGTCGCATTTGATGGCTAGTTTATGGCGTTTGCGTCCGATGGTGGTATGGCGATGAATGCGGCTTTTAAGAATGATATGCCCTTTGCCCTCGGTAGCCTGTACGGCGTTGCGGGTAATATTCAACAGGGCTTGAATGAGCTGGTCTTTATCGGCGTGTATGTCGGGAATACTGGGATCATAATCACATTCAAGACTGAGATTGCCCACCGATTCGGCTTGTACCACGCTACGGACGCGCTCCAGAACCTCATGAATATTGATGGATTTTTTATCGGGTAATTTATTGGGGCCGAGCATTTTATCCATCAAGCCCTGCAAACGGTCGGATTCGGCAATAATAATCTGGGTGTATTCTTTCAGTTCGGGTGACTGTAATTCTAAATCCAGCAGTTGTGCCGCGCCGCGTAAGCCACCCAGCGGATTTTTAATTTCATGCGCCAAACCTCTGACCAATAATCGCGCGGTGTTTTGCTGGGTGAGCAACTGCTCATCTTTGGAAATGCGTAAATGATTGTCTATCTGCTGTAATTCAACCAAGACTTCCTGCACCTCTTCATCCTCTGATAACGGCGTTGCGCTAAGATTGATAGTGACATTCTGCCCCATGCGATTGAGAATAGTGGAGTGATCTACTAGGGGTTCTGCCATGGTCAGGCATTGTTGCAGGTTGGCAAGCAACGAAGGATTGGACGGTTTGAATAATTGCCACGCATCATGACCGACCAAATGCCGCGCACTGTCCGCCAGAATAATTTCTCCCGCCGTATTAATATAAGTGAGTCTTAAGTCACGATCGAATAAAAGAACGGCGGTGGTAAGGTGATCGAGTATGCGCTTGTACATGATTTTTGAAGGTGATTGCTGAAAGAAAAACATCTTGTCCTAAATGCCAAGCAATTTATAGACCAACTGTACAAGCCTTGCTTTTTATAGACTGCTCTTGTTTTGACGCACCATTATAGCGCGTTTATGATTCTATTTTGGTGCAATAAGAAGGGGGAGGGGGGGTGAGCATCTCGTTCCAATGCTCCAGCGTTGGAATGCAGTCGTAGACGCTCCAGCGTCTTCGTGCGTTTTAATACGCAACGCTAGAGCGTTGCTGGATGAATTCCCACGCGGGCGAGACTGTAAAAGTATTCGCGTGGGAGTGGCTTTAGCCACGATTTCGTGGAAAAAGCCACTCCCACATTATAATAAAAACAATGAGTTATGAAGTTAAAGAATTGTTTCATACATTATTTTTGTAATACTTTTACAGTTTCGGGAGCGTGGGAACTATAAATTACGATAATTTATTTACCCTTCGCCAATTCAGTCACCGCAATATAATTGGTTTTCCCTGTTGCCATCACTGGAATTTCATCGACAATGATAATTTTCTTGGGCAACAAAATGCTCGCTACGCCTTGTGAAGCGTCGGCTAATTGTTGTACGGTTGCCTGTTTTTGGGTGGTGAGCAGAATAACCTGTTCACCTTTTTTGGCATCGGGCAAACTGATAACCGCGTGATGTGCGCCGGGCCAAGCGTTGGTTGCCAAGGTTTCTACAGCGGTTAACGACACCATTTCACCCGCCACTTTCGCAAAGCGTTTGCTGCGTCCGCGTATGCTGATAAAGCCTTCTTCATCAACGTGAACGATGTCGCCTGTATCATACCAGCCGTCACCATAAATGGATTTTGGCGGCACTAACACGCCCGGGTTATCGGCTAAATAGTAACCCAGCATGATATTGGGGCCTTTAACGTGCAAGCGTCCTGCCTCTTCAATGCCTTCCATCGGCTCCAGTTTGTATTCCATTGCTGGCATAAAACGCCCCACTGTTCCCGCTTTGTAATACATCGGTGTGTTTACCGAGGTAATCGGCGTGGTTTCGGTTGCACCATAACCTTCCAGTATGCGGATACCGAATTTTTCCGCCCATACTTGGCGCGTGGTTTCCTGTAATTTTTCCGCACCAGCAACCACGTAACGCATATTGAAAAAATCATAAGCGTGGGCTTTTTTCGCATACGCGGCTAAAAAAGTGTTAGTGCCGAACATAATCGTGGCATGGAATTCGTATGCCATTTCGGGAATGATGGCGTAGTGTAATGGCGTTGGATAAAAGAATACTTTCATGCCCGACAGAATCGGTAACATCGTACCCACAGTAAAACCAAAGGAATGAAACATCGGTAAGAAATTCAGCACCACATCTTGGGCATTAAAACTGATACTGGCTTCCAGTTGCTTAAGATTCGCCAGCACGTTGGAATAAGATAACACCACGCCTTTGGGTACACCCTCAGAACCTGAGGTGAATAAAATCACCGCAGGACTGTCAGGATGATATTGTTGCTGTGTATACCAATAATCAGCCGTTCTGGCTTGCAACCACGCAGTGAATTTGTCCGTTGCGGTAATGTGTGATGCTAAATCTTCCAAATACACTAATTTAACTTGCTGGGCTAAATGTTCGGCTTCATTAGTTAAATGCCCCACTTCGATAAAATAGCGTGAAGTTAATACGATTTTGACTTTTGCGGTTTGACAGGCAGAAAACATCCCAGCAGAACCTGTGGAATAATTCAGCATTGCAGGTACGCGCCCATGCAGTTGCAAACCTAAAATAACACATAATGTTTTAGTCGAGTTGGGCAGAAAAACCCCCACCGCTTCGCCTGTTTTAGTAATTTTTTTGAGCGCGTTACCAATTGCCAACGTGCGCGTAATGAGATCGTTATAATTTAACGGTCTACGCTCTAAATCTTCGGCAATAATATGCTTGCCGCCGTGAATGGTGCGTGACTCCAGCAAGCTGCTAAAAATACTTTGCCGATAATTACTGGTCGCCAGCATCATTTCCGTCATGAGATTGGCAAGAATACGCCCGCTGTAATGACGGCGGGCTTTGCCTTTTAATTCTTCGGGCACAATCAGGCGCGTGGGCGGCAAAACTTTAATGGTAATTTTAGGGAATAAGCGTAAGCGCACAATTTTGTGCAATCGGGAAAAATATGTGTACTGCCCGCCATCAATGCGAATAGGCAAAATCGTCGCTTCGGCTTTATCTGCCACCATGCCCGTGCCGTCATAAATTTTCATCAGCATACCCGTCACGGTAATACGCCCTTCGGGAAAAATCACGGTTTTGGTATCGTTTTGCAGATGATGAATTAAATCTTTCAGCGATAACGGATGCGTGGGATTCATCGGAAACACCCGTGATAATTTTAAAAATGGCTTTAGCCACCATTGTTCAGCAATATGGGTATTAATCGCAAAGGTGATGTCATCGGGTAAAAATACCCCCAGCAATAAAGGATCAAGAAACGAGGTGTGATTAGCGACAATCAACACCCGCTTGCCCGCCTGTTCATAATGCTCTAAGCCTGTCACCTCGACCCGATAAATCAACGTTAATAATATCTGTAAAAATTTTTTCAGCATGGTAGATTTTTCCTCATAGTAAGCTGTGCGACAAAGAAGTCTCTAAGTGTAACGTGCTGCGGCTATTATGGAAAACTGCTGATTGCTGTTTTGGTGATTAAAAAGCGATTGTGAGGAGGAATAACGATGATGAAACGATAACAGTTGACCCCTTCTAAATCTCTAAAAACGAATTGCATTTGTTAGTTGAATCCAAGTTGTGCTACATAAACGCCATTGAGTAATGTTTAAGGTACTCAAGTAAATCGAATACCGTTACCATACGCACCACATCAACCACTTTTTAATCATCCAGCCATGCAAGAAATTATATTTTTAGTTGAAGACGCGCCAGAAGGTGGCTTTACTGCCAGATCACTAGGCGATTCAATCTATACCGATGCTGATACCGTTGCACAACTGCATAGCAATGTACGCGATGCAGTTGCCTGTCATTTTGAAGACCCTGAAAAGCCTGGCATTATTCGTCTGCTTTAATATCTCAAACCCATAACCCTAAAGGATTAATTGTGCCGACATTGAATTGGATAGGCAAAGCTGCCGTTGAAAAACACCATCAAGATGTACCTTATCGCTTGTTAGAAGCTGTTCCTGAATTGTCTTGTGGCGTGAGCGATAGCGGCAATTTGATTGTGCAGGGCGATAATTTACACGCACTCAAAGCCTTATTACCGCGTTATGCAGGACAGGTGAAATGTATTTATATAGACCCGCCGTATAACACAGGCAATGAAGGCTGGGTATATAACGATAACGTCAACAGCCCTGAAATTCGTAAATGGTTGGGTGCGGTGGTTGGCAAAGAAGGCGAAACTTTAGACCGTCATGATAGATGGTTGTGCATGATGTACCCGCGTTTGTTGTTGCTTAGGGAGTTTTTGCGTGAGGACGGAGTTATCTTTGTTTCGATTGGTGATGATGAATTACCCAGTCTCACGTTTTTATTAGATGAGATTTTTGGAAGAAAAAATCAAGCGGCTATTTTTGTCTGGAAATCCAGAGTTAAACCTGCAAATGTTGGAACAGCAAAACTTAAACCACAAAGAGGTTCTGAATACGTTTTAACTTACAGTAAATTTCCAGATGCCGTTTCTTATAATCTAATTCTTTCTGGTCGATTGAGAAGCTATCCTCATAAAACTGAGGATGGTAGAAAATATAGGCTTCAAACAATTTTAAAATCTAATCGTGGTGAAAATCAACGTGACACTATGCGGTTTGCAATTGCTGGTTTTACCCCACCTCAAACCCAAAGATGGCAAGGTGGAGAAGATTTTATACAAGATTTGTATAGCAATAATTATCTTGAATTTAGAAAAGGAATACCATTTCGTAGATATTTTGAAGACGAAGAACCTAGTGAACATTCGCCTTTTTATACTTTTATTCAACCAGAAGATTCTGGCACTGCTGAATCTGGTAAAAATAGGCTTAATGAAATTCTTGGTAATACGCATGGATTCGATACAGTCAAACCTATTGAAATTATTGAACGCCTTTTAATGGCTACAACAAAAAACGATGACATTATTCTCGACTCCTTCGCAGGCAGCGGCACAACCGCCCACGCCCTGCTAAACCTCAACAAACAAGACGGCGGCAATCGAAAATTCATTCTGGTAGAAATGGACGAAACCATAGCAACAACCGTAACAGCCGAACGCAATAAACGAGTGATTGAAGGTTACAACAACGCCAAAGGCGAACCCGTTGAAGGCTTAGGCGGCGGCTTTCAATTCTACCGATTATCCAAAGAACCGTTATTCACTGCCGATGGTCAAGTGAACGCCGATGTCACCTTTAGCCAATTGGCTGAATTTGTCTGGCTAACCGAAACAAAAACAGGTTACACAGGTAAAGCCGATTCACCGTTATTGGGCGAGTTTAACGGACGCGCTATTTATTTATTGTACAACGGCATTTTAGGCGATAAAGACCCCGACAAAGGTAATGTACTGACCCCCGCTATTTTTAAGAGTTTGCCAGTTTTTCAAGGGCAAAAAATCATTTATGCAACCGCAAAACGCGGCGGTGACAGTTGGCTGAAACGTGAGCAAATCATTGTTAAGCAAACGCCTTATGCACTGCGGGTGTAGTTTCATACTGGCTTAACCGTCACTGCGGCTTATAAATCAATATGCTATAAACGTAAAATTTACACCATCAACTTAAACCGTTCGTGCTGAGCCTGTCGAAGCATGAACGGTTTAAGTTGATGGTCACGGATTTTTCCATTCATCCTTCGACAAGCTCAGGACGAACGGAAAAACCCTTAATTTAATGGCAGTGAAGCGGTTAAGCCGCTCATGGTTCGACAAGGCTCTCATGAGCATAGCCGAATGGCTCACCACGAACGGCTTAACCTAAGGGAAAATAAACATGAAACAACGGCAACATTTATCATCGGTAGATGAATTACAAACGCTACTTAAACAGCGAAAACTATTACAACAATTTTCAATTTCTCGTTTAGGTGTCTTTGGTTCATTTGCCCGCAATGAACCCGCCCGCGATATTGATTTGTTAATTGAAGATGATTTATCCCTAGAAGCGGCTTTGCAGTTTAAGCAGTGTTTAGAACAGGAAGTCGATAATAGTTTGGATGTGATGCTGAAAAGTTGGGCAAATCCAATCGTGTTACACCGTGCTATGAAGGATATTCGTTATGTTGAAGCATAATTAAAGTTAATCCGCTCATGGTTCGACAAGCTCACCACGAACGGATTAGGACAGAAACTTGCAATCTTTCACCGTTCGTCCTGAGCCATTCGACTACGCTCATGAGAGCCTTGTCGAAGGATGAACGGTGAAAGACATTAAGAACTTACAAGCAAAGGATTAACAAAATGTTTTGGGTTTATATTTTACATTGTGCGGATGATAGCTATTACACAGGACATACCGATAACCTTGAAATACGCATTGCTCAACATCAGGCAGGCGAATGTGCTGGTTATCTTTAGTTCTGAGCTTGTCGAAGAATCAGGGCGAACGGTTAAGCCTGATACCATGTTGCTTGAAAAGTTCTATTCAACATCAAGATAATTGATGTATCAATTTTTTGTAGAGAAAAGCATGAATTATTTTACAGCCAAAGATTACCAAGATCAGATATTAACCAGTGTTGCCGATTATTTTAAAGCCTGTCATACCCAAAGCCCGAGTACCGCTTTTTATGAAATGACAGGTGTGCCTTATCAGTCATTGAAAGGCTTTGCTGAGGATATGCCTTATTTTTGCCTGAGAGTGCCAACAGGCGGCGGCAAAACGTGGTTAGCGGCAAGCTGTGTTGACATTATTAATAAGAAATTGCTGGGGGTTACTGAACACAGTGTGATTTTGTGGCTAGTGCCGTCTAATCAAATTAAGGAACAAACGCTAAAAGGCTTTAAAGACCGTGAACACCCGTTGTATGCGGCGTTAGCGACCGCTGGGGCAATTGAAGTGCTGAGTTTGGAGGAAGCCAAAAGCGTTAAGGCATCGACATTAAACACTGCCACCACGGTGATAGTCGCCACTCGCCAAGCCTTTCAAGTTGAAAATGAAGAAAACCGCAAGGTGTATGAAAACAACGGCGCGTTAATGGGGCATTTTGAGCATCTTCGCCCTGAACAATGGCAGGAATTACAAAAAGATGGCGTAGTCATCAATTCATTAGCCAATGTTTTGTATTTGCGCCGTCCGTTTATTATTGTCGATGAAGCGCATAACAGCCGCACACCGTTGAGCTTTGAGACCTTAGCTAAATTCAATCCCAGCGGCATTATGGAACTGACCGCCACGCCTGATATGGATAAAACGCCGTCTAATGTACTGCACAGCGTTTCAGCGGTGGAATTAAAAACTGAACAAATGATAAAGCTGCCGATTTTGTTACGCACTGAACCGAATTGGCAACAGTGTTTAGCTTACGCGCTAACGTGTCGTAATGATTTGCAGGTGTTAGCGGATAAAGAATATCTGCTAGGTAGCAATTATTTACGCCCTATTGTGTTGATTCAAGCCGAAGCGAGACGCACGGGCAAAGATACCTTAGATGTGGACAGAGTTAAACAGGAGTTAATGACGAATCACGCTATTCCTGAGCATGAGATTGTGATTGCGACGGGCGAGGAAAAAGGTTTAACAGCAACCGATGAATATCCGCTGGGTATTATGGATAAAAAGTGTCCTGTGAAATTTGTGATTACTCAACAAGCCTTAGCCGAAGGGTGGGATTGTTCATTTGCATACATTTTAGTCAGTATGGCAAACGTGCATTCATCGACGCGGGTAGAGCAGTTATTAGGGCGAATTTTACGCCAACCCGATGCAATTCAACGCCGTACACCTGAGCTTAATCAATCATACTCGTTTGTGGTGTCGTCTAATTTTTCAGACACTGCCAGTGCGTTGCGTGATAGTTTGGTTAAGGGCGCAGGCTTTGAACGTAAAGAAGTGGGGCAATTCGTAAAGTCTATTTTGCCTAGCCAATTGGACTTGGAGCTGTTTAAAAATAAAAAAATACCGCCGATTCCTGTGCTACTGACTGAAAAACCCGTTTTAACGCAGTTACCAAAACCGTTAAGAGAAAAAATTACTTGGAATAATGATACGCAAGAATTAACCATTACTGGGTTATTAACGGTTGAGGATGCAGAGGTTTTAAAGGCTACCGTTGTAAATAGTGAATCAAAAATAATCATTGAACAAGCCGCTGAAAACAGTCGGCTAGTTGCCGTTGAATTTTTTAAAACCCCCGCAGAACGTGGTGAAAGATTGCGTGTACCGCAGTTAGCGGTTTATGTGCAGGGGGAATTGCAGTTGTTTGATGATCCGCAAATGTTGGATTATCCGTGGGATTTATCACGCTATGAAGCCAAGCCTTCTGACAGTGTGCTTAGTCGTTTTACATCCGCGTTAAAACATGAGGCGGGTTTGATTGATATGGATGGGATAAAAGGGACGGTCAAAATAGCTTTCATGGCGAATTTGCAGCGCAGTCTTGAATTGGTTTATCAGCCTGAACATTGGGACACGGTAAAATTAGCAACGTGGTTGTGTCGTAATATCACCGATGAATCGGCGACTCATGCCAGTAAGCAAGCGTTTATTATGGCTTGGTTGCAAGCCTTGTTAGACAGTTTTAGCTTGGTAGACGTGAATGAACAAAAGTTTTTAGTCCGCAATCTATTGGAAGAACAGATCAATGATTTACGACAACTAGCCCTTAACAACGCTTATCAAGCAACGCTGTTTGAGAGTAATAACGCGGCAATCAGTGATAATTATGTATTTGAATTCCCGCAATATTATTCATCCACTCGCAACTATGATGTGGGTGGTAAGTACGGACATTATGATTTTGAGCATCATTTTCATGGAAAAATTGGTGATTTTGATTCTAAGGAAGAATTTGAATGCGCTTGTTATCTTGACCAACTGGCAGCAAAAAACAAAATCAAGTTTTGGCTACGGAATTTAGTGCGTAAAGAATTGTGTTCGTTTTTCCTGCAAAAAGCCGATGGACGGTTTTATCCTGACTTTGTTTGTGTACTGCCCGATGATTCTATTCTGATTGTTGAATACAAAGGCAGAAATGGCTGGAATGATGCTGAGGACGATAGGCTTATCGGTGGACTATGGGCTTCTTTATCTAATGGGCGTTGTCAGTTTGTGATGGTGACAGATAAACAGTGGCGAGTCATTGATGAGCGGATTGAGCGTAGAGTGTAGCGGATTGGTTTCAAGATTTGTGTTTTTCTTAACAGACGATGAAGAGGCATTAGATGGACATGACACTGTTTGCCCAACTACCCAATGCCAGCCCTGTGATTGACAAGTATTTTAATGGCAAACCTGATACAAAAACATTGGCATTGCTGGGTAATGGCTGATTAACTCAATAGCTGAACTCTATCATTAATCCCGATATGATGGGGTTTGTCCTAGGCATTAGGTAAATGTTGGGTTGCAAAAAAAAAACAGCAACCTAACCTACGATGCTTATCGCATTTTTTTAAAGAATGGATGTACCGATATCAGTGAAATGCGCTTGTGTGTCATGATGATATTTGCTGGAGATTTAAACCGCTTTAGCAGTTATGTTTGTGCGTGGTGATTGATTGGCAATGATTGCAGGTAGCTTATTCAGCACGATTCAATGTGAACTAATGCACAAAGTAGGGCTGGAAGTAGGGCTGAGAAATTTCAGGCATAAAAAAGCCCTGTAAAAACAGGGCTTTTTTATCAATATATGGCGGAGAAGCAGGGATTCGAACCCTGGGAGGGGATCAACCCTCAACGGTTTTCAAGACCGCCGCATTCGGCCGCTCTGCCACCTCTCCGTAAGCTGGTTATAATAACGCAATTAGTGTGAAAATCAAAATTTTTAACTATGATTAAGGCTGATATTTGCGAAATTATGGCTCTTATCATAAAAAAAAAGCTGCAAATTCCGATTTTGCTGGTGTTATTGATGCACTCCCGCAGTTTTCAGGTAATCGAGCGGGTATGGGAGTGTGTTACTGTCAATATGATAAACTTAATGGTGAATTAATCGCCAACGGTCATAATCAATAATAGGGTGATGATATTAATCACTTACGGTACAACATTTTTTAACGGAGGTCATGATGCACACGGTCAATCATAAAGAGTCAGGTTTTACCCTGTTAGAACTATTAGTCGTACTGGGTATTATTGCGATGCTGGCAGGCATAGTGGGCCCTCAGGTGATGAAGCACATGGGGGAATCCAAAGTGAAAGCCGCCAAGGTGCAAATTGAAGAACTGGTCGCCGCTCTGGATATGTACAAGCTGGATTTGGGGGGTTATCCGACCAGTGAACAGGGCTTGAAGGCACTGATTGAAGCACCCGCTAATGCCAAATACTGGAACGGCCCTTATCTGCGTAAAGCGAAAGTCCCCGTTGATCCGTGGCAACATGATTATTTTTATGTTATTCCGGGTAAACATGGCAAATTTGATTTGTACAGTTTAGGTGCGGACAGTGTGGAAGGCGGTGAAGGTGAAGACAAGGATGTACTTAGCTGGGAATGAACGCTAAAGGCTTTACGTTACTGGAGCTGATGGTGGTGTTGTTTATTATGGTGTTGGGATTTTCCGTTATCGGCATTAATCTTTCATCGGGTAATAACGCCACTGCCCAGCAACGCGCGGCACGCGATATGGTGTCGGCGTTACGTTTTGCGCGTGGCACGGCGTTGATGTCGCATCGGGAAACGGCAGTGACGTTTAATCTGAATGACAACAGCTACACAGTCGCTAATCGCGATAAGGTGTATATGATTCCTGAGAGTATCAAGGTGACGCTGGTCACCACGCAAAACCAGTTGCTGGGTCAAAATCGCGGCAGTATCCGCTTTTTTGCCGATGGCTCGTCTACAGGTGGCAGGGTATCGTTACAACGCGGTGAAACCGTGTGGCGCATTGATATAAATTGGCTGACAGGACACATTGAACTTGAAAACCATTAAGCAGCGCGGCTTTTCGTTGCTGGAAATCCTGATTGCGTTTTCAATTTTGGCGGTGTCGTTAAGTATTCTGCTGAATATATTTTCTTTGGGCGTGACCAGTGCGGGCGTTGCCGAAGATTATACGGCGGCGGTACAGATTGCCGAGTCATTAATGGCTAAAACAGGCGTGGACAAACCCTTGCAGGTGGGCGAATCGGCGGGAATTATCCATGATCAATATCATTGGCAGGTTTTAGTTCAGCCGTTTGCATTGGCTTCTGAGCCGATGGAGACCACAACGTTAAGTTCTGCGCTGTTTAAAGTGCGCGTGACAGTACACTGGGGTGATGACAAGGCGCGTAGCCGAGAAGTTAAATTAGTCACCTTGAAATTGGTTAATAAACGGTTATGAAAGGCTTTACGCTGATTGAAGTGCTGATTGCCATGACTTTGTTCAGCATAATGGTGGTGTTGCTGTTCGGCAGTTTACAAGTGTGTGCCAATAGCTGGCATAAAGGCGAAACAAAAATCGCCGCTGTGAATGAAATGGCGGTGGTGAGTCATTTTTTTCAACAGCATTTAGCGACCACGCAACCGTTATTGAATACGGCTGAAAAAAACGCGGTGCAAGCCCCGTTGGCATTTCAGGGCAAACGCCAGTCGCTGCAATTTAGCTCGGCGTTTCCTGCCAGTGTCGGACGCTTGGGCGTACAACTGTTTACCATCAGTCTGAAAAAAGAAGACGGTCAGCAGAATCTTAAAGTGAACATTACGCCGCTTTCCCCGCTGAATACTAGCCAAGAGCATGAAGAGGTGGATTTGTTAAGGGGAGTCAGTGATGTTGCCATTACTTATTTTGGTTCTGACGATGGTTTGGATAATAAACTGAGCAAAAACCTGTGGCGTGAGGACTGGCTGGAAAAAAAAGCCCTGCCGCGTTTGATTAAAATCACTATCAAACTGGATAACGGTTTGTTTTTTCCCGATATGCTGATTGCTTTAAAAATCACCGAGCCGCCTGTATTGGCTATTAACAATACAGGCACACCCAATAATGACTAAGCCGCAGGGTATGGCACTGGTGCTGGTGCTGTGGATATTGAGTTTATTAACCATTATGGCAGGCAGTTTCGCGCTGAGTATGCAACGGGAAACGGTGATTGTGTCGGGGCTTAAACACAATGCGGAAGTACTGGCAATCGCAGAATCAGGCGTGGCACTCGCGGAATTTATGCTGCTGAATCCTGACCAGAATAAACGCTGGCGAGCCGATGGCAGTATTTATCAAATCGACATGGACAATGCCAAACTCCGTATACGGCTGTTATCCGAAACAGGCAAAATAAATATAAATCTAATGGAATTGGGCTTGCTGCAAAACATAATGCTCCGCGCACCGAGTGGCGGCAATGCGCAGTTACCGTCTGCGACCGTTAATCGCGCCGCCGCCATTGTTGACTGGCGCGATAGTGATGATTTGATGAACATCAATGGCGCGGAAAAAAAGCAGTATCAAGAGGCGGGATTAAATGTTCAACCCAGCAATAAACCCTTGCAAACGCTGGAAGAATTACAACAGGTGTTAGGTATGGATGAAGCCACGCTCAACTGGCTAGAGCCATTAGTGACCGTGTATAGCGATGCGCCGCAGGTGGATTTACAACTGGCTTCCAAAGAAGTCTTACAGCTTATCTCAGGGGTCAATGCGGGCGTGATTGACGCTTATGTCGCCGCCAGAGTGCAAAGTGCCAAATATAATCAACCTGCACCTACCTCACCTTTAGACCCGACACCGTCCACACAAAGTACGGACATCACCGCACTGACCATTGTGTCCGAAGTACAGCAGGGCGAGCAGGCAACCGCTGTGATTAACGCGCTGGTCAAAAAATCAGCAGATGCACAAGCTGCACCCTTTCAAGTGGTGAAATGGCAGACCAACACAGGCACTGTGTCATTATTCACCCCCAACATGAACCCATTAGTGGTCAGGCATTATGCTGAATCTGAATTCAACCATTGATCTGGATGTTAAAACCTTTTTACGCTGGTGGGGGCATGAACTCAGCTTTCTCGTGCCTGAAAAAATACAACAGCTGCTCAGCGAGCCGCAGGGTTTTATCATTATCAGCGCGGAAAAACAGCAATTCACCCTGAGTTATCAGCTTGGCGAGCAAGTCGAACCGTTGGCAACGTTGACCCGTGAACTATCAGCAATCGAGCAATATAAAGACTTACTGGCAACCGATGAACGCTTGAGCAAAGCCAAGATCATCTTGCGCTTAAGTACACGCGATGCGATTCAAAAAGAATTGGCATTGCCCGTTGCCGCCAAAGAAAATCTGGAACAAGTGGTGGCTTATGAAATGGATCGCTACACGCCTTTTAAGGCGGATCAAGTGTATTTTGCCGTGCAGAAACTACCGAAAAAACTCAATACCGACGCGGATCAGCTGAAAGTGCGCTTGATATTGACCCCAAAAGCAACACTGAATACCTTATATACCGAGGTTCACGCATTCGGCATTGTGCCGCTGATTGCTGATTATGAAGGTTTACCTAACGATATTGAACACAGTGACATCACCTACAATTTATTACCCGCCCATTTACGCCCTGAAGTAAGCAAAATATCGCGCATTATTCATACTGCACTCATCAGTTCAGTGTTTTTATTACTGGGCGCAGTCATCGTTATACCTGTCTGGCTGGAATCGCAAGCCGTTGATGCCTTGACACAAAAAGTTAAAAAACTGGAAAAAGAAGCCAACAGCATTAAAGCCGTGCAGTTGGAAACCGAGGCACTGAGAGAAGAAACCCAACAGTTACTGAATGAAAAAAATACCGCGCCCTCCATGCTGACCCTGCTGAATACCTTAAGCATCCTGATGAAAGATGATACCCGCCTTGCCTATCTGCAATATACAGACGGGCAGTTGCAAATACAGGGCGAATCACCGGCGGCATCCCCCCTGATTTCCGTATTGGAAGACTCGGAATTATTCAATAATGCCGCGTTTGCTTCCCCCGTCACACAGGACAGCATCACCAAACAAGAACATTTCCAAATGACCGTTGAACCCACTAAACCCGCAACCAAGGCAGATACCGATGTCAAATGATACCCTGACTGCACAGCAACAACGCTGGTTGGCGGTTGGCTTGCTGATTGTTGTGATGTTAATCGCAGGCTTGCTGATTATCATGCCTGCGGTCAGCAAAGGACTGGAACTGAACGAAACCAAAAACAACCTGCTGTTCAAATTGCAGCAATATGAACGCATTCTGGCAAAAAAAGAGGTGGTGCTTGCCAATCGGGATAAAATAAAACAGCAGAGCATGGAGCAGGGTTATTTTAACGGTCAGGAAACCGAAGCCGTTGCCTCGGCGGAAATGCAGGATTTAATCAAACAAATCATTGTCGGTGCAGGCGGGCAACTGACCAGCACACAAACTATTCCAGCAGACAATAACGCGCCTGACGACACCGCTAAATTCAATCACATTGTGGTCAGAGTCAGCATGACAGGTAACAGCGAAATGTTGCGCACCGTGCTGTATAAAATAGAAACCGCTGTCCCCCTGATGATTATCGACCAGATAGACATTCGACCTATGCGCGGACGGCGCAACCGAAAAACAGGACTGGTTGATCCGACCAATGAATTAACCATTAATTTTCAGGCAGTCAGCTTCATGAGAAAGCCACCCAATGAATAGCAAGCTGATAAAGACATTAAGCGTTATTTGCCTTCTCCTGATGTCAATTATCGCACTGGAGTGGATTTACGGCAGCCGCGCACAAAAAAAACTGCTCAGTTCCAGTCATTCCCCTGAAAAACAATCATTACCCGACCAAATGCCTGTTATTGGTCTAAACTTACAAAGTGAAGAGAGTTATGCGGATTTAGTCAATCGTCCGTTATTCATTGAAGGCAGAAGACCTGTGCCAGATACTCGGCAGGGTCAGACGACAGGCGGCACGAACGATTTTGACTGGTTATTAAGCGGTGTTTACACCAGCAAACGAGGCTCAATGGCGTTACTCACACGCACCAGCGTTCCCGCTGATTCTGCCGAGAAAAGCAGCAGTCAGTATCGGAAAGTGATTATAGGTGCTGAGATTGACGGCTGGAAAGTGGCTGACATCAATACCGATGCCATTATCCTCACCCAAGGCATGACAGAAAAAAAATTACCGCTCAGAAAAGTGAAGGCAAAACAACCGCAGGAACAAAACACCGCCAACGAGATACACAGACCGACACCTGAAGCCCCTGAACCCCAGACAGAACCTGAACCGACCCAATAACTCTGAACATGACAATAATGCCCGCAATGAGAAAAATCATAACTATAGCAAGTCTGGTGCTGACTGGTTTAACGCTGTCCAGTTGTGAGTCATTCGGTGTTAATCAGATACCTAAATTACCGTTGACTGCCGCCACGGAAGCGGTGGTAAAACCACAGTTGCCACCCACTAAAGAGTCCATCAATAAATCGCCGATGATTGAGGTAATGCAGACTAAAAGCGAACTGTATCCTGCCATGGGCAACGCTATTTCCAGCGTACCGATGGCGAGTAAAAAAGCCAAACCAGCGGGTACAGGTGCATACACCCTTAATTTTGATGATGCCGATTTAGCGGAAGTGGCTAAAACCATTTTGAGCGACAGTTTAGGCGAAAATTATGTCTTAAGCCCCGAAGTCAAAGGTAAAGTCACCCTGCAAACCACGCAGGCACTGACCAAAGAAGAGCTGTTGCCCACCTTGGAAATGGTGTTGCGCATGAATAATGCCGCGCTGGTCAAAGATGACAATATTTATCATATCGAACCTGCGGGCAGTGCGGTGTATACCTCCAACATCAGTGCTGGCGGCACAACCGCAGGTTATCAAACCCGCATCATTCCCGTGCGCAACGTCGCCGCCGATGAAATTGCCAAATTATTAAAACCCTTGGTACAAGAAAAAACCATTCTGCAAACCGATAATAACCGCAATATTCTGCTTGCCTCAGGCTCATCGGATGAAATGCAGCGGGTTGTCGAAATGGTCAGCACCTTTGATACCGATGTGTTGAAAGGTCGCTCGTTTGCTTTATTCACCTTGGCGCACGTCGAACCCGAAGCGGTGATTAAAGAACTGGACGCAGTGTTTAATAATAAAAGCGGCGATAAAGACAAAGACGCAAGCTCGAGTTTTTTCCGCTTTATCCCCATTGAACGCCTGAATGCGATTCTGGCTATCAGCCATCAGGCTCGCTACCTGCGCGATATTGAAAGCTGGGTATTCCGCTTGGATAAAGCCAATGTTGCCTCAGGCGGCGGTGTCAATGTTTACAAAGTACAACACGTTGATGCGGTTGAATTAGCCGACACCCTCAATGAAATTTTTAATTCCACACCCAAAAAGACCAAAGCACCCAAAGTAGCCGCAGGTGAAACGGCGGGTGAAATAAGCTCGACGGGTTCAGAAAGCAGACAATCATCGGTCGGCAATGCAACCATCGCCGATGTCGCAGTCTCTAATGTGGGTAAAGTCAGAATCATCGCCGACGAACCTAATAACTCGATAGTGATTGTCGCCACCGCGCATGAATACGAAGTCATCCGTCCGATTATCAATCAGCTCGATGTCATGCCGTTGCAGGTGTTGATTGATGCCACCATCGTCGAAGTCGATCTTAAAAATGATTTGAAATACGGAATGCAATGGTCATTTGATACGGGTAATTTTCATAACCTGTTGACCGATGTCACCTCAGGTAATTTAAAAGCCATCGGCCCGGTCACAGGTTATTCGTTATTTTATTCAGGCGGTACTGCTAAAGCGGTACTGAATGCCCTGGCTGAAAAATCGGCAATTAATGTCATTGCCTCACCGTCATTAATGGTACTCAACAATCAGGAAGCCTTTATCAACGTCGGAGATAAAGTGCCGATTGCCACCTCCCAGTCCACCAACAATAACAGCGTCAATGTCACATCCAACGGTATTTTGCCCACGAATAATGACAATGTCAGTGCGATTGTCTCCAATAACATCCAGATGGTGGATACAGGCGTAACGCTGAAAATCACCCCGCGCGTCAATGCGGGCGGTTTGGTGTTGATGAAAATTGAACAGGAAGCCAATCAAGCCGTGCCGACAACCACGTCGTCACTGAATTCGCCCACCATTCAACAGCGCAAAATCAACAGCTCGATTGCGGTAAAAAATGGCGAAACCATTATTTTGGGCGGCTTGATTAGAGAAGAAAATGGCAGAGGACTGACAGGAATGCCGATATTAAGCGACATTCCGATACTCGGCTCACTGTTCGGCACAACCTCTAGCAGCAGCAACAAAACAGAACTGGTTATTTTAATCACCCCGCGCATCGTGCAGAACGAAAAAAATGCCCGCGATGTCACCAATGAGTTTAAACGCAAGCTCACGGGTATTTATCAGGACACGTCATCGGTAAAATGATGATTGCACAGCCTCAATGCAAGTACATGACATCGAGGCTTCACACGCACTTATAGCTAAAGCACAATAAAATGATGCCGTTCGTGGTGAGGTTGTCGAACCACATTCACGCTTCGACTGTTCGACAGGCTCAGCGCGAACGGTTCTGCAATCAACACAACTGCTTTTACTACATCACCCAGCAGTCCAGACATTCGGTTGCCTCCAGCCTGTAGGTAGTTTGATACCTCCGTTTTTTATGCCGATTAATAAATTCGTATAAATGGACTTATGGCTACGCTTCTTTTCATGCCAATGCTGTTTGTCGTGTTTTCTACGCGCTTCATAACTAACAGTCTGTTTATTATAAACATCACCTTTATGCTGCCCGTAATCGTAGTCTACATAACCTGAGTTCGACCTAAGATAACAATAAAAAGCAGCTTTTTAAGAATCTGAAAGAATATAAGCAACCCCGCTCTGCGTCTGCAAAAACATCCGTATTCCACGCCATAAAACCTTTGCCGACCATGGAGGACGCAGTAAGTCTTCAACAGGGTGGTTTTATGGTTTCAAGCTACACTTTACCGTCAATGATTGTGGCGACATCCTGTCATTCTGCCTGACACGCGGCAATGTCGACGATAGAACCCCTGTGCCTTATCTCGCCAAGGACTTGATCGGTAAGCTATTCGGTGA
>JAURYI010000043.1 GCA_030654015.1 Methylococcales bacterium
CGACTAATGTCACTGGGATAACTTTTTCTCATCCCGCTATTATCACTTAGTTAACGTAGATTTTGAACAGGTTCTAAGCCTTATCTGCTATGGCGTTCTTAAAATTCCTAGGAAGCTTTGATGATGTTTGTTTAATCTGACCACGGGAGTAGGAAAATTTAGACCGTTGAAATCAGTTCGGGAGGCTTAGCGTACTTTAAATTCCGTTTTCTGAATCGACCACTTAAGTGTTATGCGAGTGCAAGTTCATTGAATAATAAACGTACACTCGCTGAGTGTTATCGTTAATATCAAGCGTGTCTTTTAGCAATGGAAAAATGTGCTTCTAGGACAGAAACCACTTCTTCATAACCGATGATGTCTTTATCATGGATTAAAATAGTGTTTGCTAATGCCGTGATAGCATTCCAGTGCGCCCGATCATTGATAAAATCAAATGCTTCCCAAAATAGTTTAGTAATTTTTTCTTCTTGTTCTTTTCTATCAGAAATAAAACATTGCAGATAGTCATGGATGATTTCCAAATCAAATGCGCCTCCATAATTATGTAACGCGTTCAATGGGACTAAAAGGGGGCTGATTAACTCATTATCACGTTGAGCGACATAATTAGCTTCTGCTAGTGGCCCCACTAATAAATTAATGATGTCTGCTTCAAAAGCTTGTCGATAGGCTTGTTCTTGATTTGGCGAAAAACTACGGATGTTCTCCTCAAACGACGACGGCAATGACTGTATTAAACGACCACCTTCCACCTTGGTCTGACAATTATTGTCGTAAGCATTGCATAAACAATCACTAATAATAATCTGAAAAAAAACGGGCGGGAGTTGCTTCTGCTTATTGCCAAAATAAATTGCTGCCGCGTGTCCCGCTTTATGAATCGCGGCTTTTCGGCTGAGTTCTAACTGATCAATCTGCGGACTGAGATATAACAGTTTACCTGGATTGTCTAACGAGGCTATCCGGTCGTTTGCCGCTAATAGACGGTGGAAGCTGGATTTTTTGTATACTGCGCTCATAAGACACACTCACTGCTTATTTTAATAGTTTCGATAATTCCTTTCCAAAGGGAGAGGCTATAGTTTTGATGTGTAATTTTCACTCACGCATCGCTCTACTGTGGGATGTTACTGGCGGCCTGACATACAACGCGGGGATCAGTCGGCTGAACTCATCTTTGACCACTTGGTAACATTCGCAAACCTGCGCTTCCAGCCTCAATCTATCCAGTACCGTAATGTGACCGCGATGGTAATCAATCATTCCCGCATGCTGTAATTTCCCAGCGGCATCGGTAACGCTTTCACGACGCACGCCTAACATATTGGCGATTAATTCTTGGGTCATGGTTATCTTGTTATCGGGTAGTCGGTCAAGGCTTAGCAATAACCACCGGCAAAGTTGTTGATTTACCGTATGGTGACGATTGCAGACCGCTGTCTGCGATATCTGTGTCATTAGTGCTTGGATATATTGCAGTAACAAACGGTGTAACGCCCCATTAGGACGCTCTTCAAAGCGATTGAATTCCTGTAAAATCAGGTGCGTCCGTATTCGATAGGCGTAACCCTCACTGACCACCATAGCCCGATGTGTCATGGTGCCGCCGCCCATGAATAGCGCGATACCAATAAAACCCTCGTTACCAATCACAGCAATTTCTGTCGACGTGCCATTTTCGGTGAGGTAAAGCAGGGCTACGATGCAAGTTATTGGAAAATAAACGTAATTGAGCTGACAACCAGATTCGTAAAGGACTTCACCAAGCGGCAGCGAGACCAGTTCCAAATGAGGAAAAAGGCGTTCGTACTGATCGGCGTTCAGTGCATCGAGAAGATAACTTTTGGAAAGACTGTAAATCGCATTCATAAATATACCATCCTAATTTCTATGATTAAGGAAGCCAATGCCAATATGACCAAATGGACAATTCAAAGTAACTAATAGGGAACTTGGTGTGTACGTTATAGCACCGAGTATTTGATTTAAAAATACGGGCAAATACCTATAACAAGCTATAATCAAAAATAGAAAAATAGAAAAATAGAAAAATAGAAAAATAGAAAAATAGAAAAATAGAAAAATAGAAAAATAGAAAAATAGGGTTATTTTTATCAACCCTTTCAATGCTCGAACGAATGATTTAAGAAGTTTCCAATATATGCCTTTGGGTCATAAACACTCATTATTGCTTAACTCTAATGAGGCTCTTCGACCCATGAGTAGCAAATATCATTATTCCTGTTGAATATTGACAGAGAGCACCTATGAGCGAACATAAATACAGTGAACGGGCTTTGAGAAAAAGCGATGAGCATTATGCCCAGATTATCGAATCGGCGATGGATGGGATCATCGCAATCGACATCAATCAACGCATTGTGCTATTCAATGCCGCTGCGGCAAAAATGTTTGGCTGTAAAGCGAATAAAGCCATTGGCGGCTCTCTAGAACAGTTCCTGCCAGAGCAGTTTCGTGAGGCTCACGGTGAACATACTCGTACTTTCGATCGAACGGGCATCACCCATCGTAAAAGCGGCTGTCTAGGCACGATTACAGGTCTACGCGCCAATGGCGAACAGTTCCCCATCGAGGCATCCATTTCCCAAAGCGGTAGTGGTGACGAAAAAATCTTTACTGCCATCCTACGCGATATTACTGATCGCGTGTATGGAGAGTCCGAATTACACGCACGGTTAAAATTACAGGATCAGTTCGCCAAAGTTGCGGCTTCTGTGCCGGGAGTGATTTGTTCTTTTCGATTACGCCTAGACGGCTCAGCCAGTATGCCCTACGCCAGTCCAGCGATCGAATCCTTATACGGATTAAGTAGCGATGTTTTAGCAGAAGATTTTAGTCCGGTATTTGCCCGTACCCATCCTGATGATATCGGACATATCAACGAGACTATCGCCGAATCCGCCCTTACCCTGCAACCTTGGCGTGATACTTTCCGCTACAACCATCCAGAGAAAGGCGAAATATGGATAGAAGGCCATTCCATACCATTACGCGAGGTGGACGGCAGTGTGCTTTGGCACGGATATATTCAGGATGTCACTAAGCGTAAAAATACAGAGAAAGAACTACAGGAACGTATCGCACGTTACGAGCTAGTACTCGATGGTGCCCAAGATGCAATATGGGATTGGGATGTTCTAAATAAGCGAGTACATTTTTCTTCTCGATGGAAGACATCGCGCGGATTTGAGGAGCACGAAGTCGGTAACCAGATAGAGGAATGGAGTGATAATATTCATCCTGATAACAAAGTACACATACTTGATGCTATGCAAGCGCATATAGAAGGAAAAACATCGGTATTTAATGAGGAATATCGGATTCGTTGCAAAGACGGTTCTTGGAAATGGATATTAAACCGTAGCATTGCTCAAAAAGACTCGACGGGTCAAGTCATTCGTATGGCGGGTTCGGAAAGTGACATTACCCAACGCAAACTTGCGGAAACTCAGCTACAAGACCAAGAAAGTGAATTGCGTCTGATTATGGACGCGACACCCGCGCTGATCGCTTATTTGAATACCGAATTCCAGTATTGTCGGGTCAACGCGACTTACCAAAAATGGTTTTGTATAGATCCGGAAACTATCCTTGGACTGGATGTGCGGGAAGTTGTCGGTGACAGAGCTTGGACTATCATTCGACCCTATCTTGAGCGAGCGCGGGCAGGTGAGCGGGTGCATTTTGAGCAGCAAATTCCCTATGGCTTGGGTAAACCCCGTTGGGTACATGGCAGCTATATTCCCAATAAGGATGCAAGCGGAATCGTCAAGGGAATCGTGGTGCATATTTTCGATATTGATGAACATATTCACATGGAAGAATCACTACGCGCGAGCCAGCAGGAAAACAAATTTCTTGCTGACCTAATTCGTAACTCATCCCAGCCTGTGGCTGTTGGTTATCCCGACGGGCAAATAGGGTTGGTCAACTTGGCCTTTGAGGCACTGACCAGCTACACCGCCGAGGAACTGCAGCGCATTGATTGGGCGACAGCTCTCACGCCGCCCCTATGGCTTGATATTGAGCGAGACAAACTGGCGGAACTTCAGCGCACCGGTGTCCCTGTTCGTTACGAGAAAGAATACCTGAGAAAAAATGGCACCCGCGTGCCAATTGAATTATTGGTTCACCTCGTGACCGACTCTGAAGGCGAACCGCAGTTCTACTATGCCTTTGTCAACGACATTAGCGAACGAAAGCAAGCCGCAGATGCTCTGCGTAGCAGTGAGGCGTTTGTGCATGAAGTGCTAAATTCGCTGCCCGAACATGTTGTGGTAATGGATGACAATGGCGTGGTGACCGCAGTGAATGAGCCTTGGGAACGCTTCGCCACTGACAATGGCGGCTCGACCTGTGACTTGTCGGTGGGTGCAAATTATCTTGACGTATGCCGACGCTCGTCTCAAGCAGGCGACTCAGACGCTCGCAGAGCGGTCGAGGGTCTTGAGGCTATTCTAGCGGGACAGCAGCAGGAATTTATTATGGAGTATCCGTGTCCGACAGCCAATGGCGAACTCTGGTTTATTATGCATGCCAAACGCTTAATTGATAGCCTCAAGGGTGTCATCATTACTCACATTGACATTACTGAACACAGGCGCGCCGAGCTTGCGTTACGCGATACTCAGGCGCGACTGGCACTGGTCGTCGAAGAAGTAAAAGCGGGCTATTGGGACTGGGATTTGCTGTCGAATACCTTATATTTATCTCCTGAATGGAAGCAGCAAATCGGCTTCGAGGAGTGCGAATTAGCCAACCGAAGAGAAACAGGGGAAGACCGATTGCATCCAGACGACCGAGCATTGGTCTTGGCAGCAACTGAAAACTATATTGCGGGTCGTCAACCCGTTTATGAATTAGATTTTCGGCTACGCCATAAGGATGGTTCATACCGCTGGATTCACTGTCGTGGCGCATTATTGCGCGACCAGAATAATCAGCCTTATCGAATGCTGGGCATAAATTTAGACATTACAGACTATAAGAACACACAGGAGCTGAACCAGCGGCGCGATCAGATGGAACAAACATTCCGGTACTGTGTTGCCAGCCAGACGGTGGCGGCTATTGCCCACGAACTGAATCAGCCACTGACCGCTATCTATTCTTATGCCGATGTAGCGCGTCAACTGTTGCAAAACGGCAATCAGAATCCGCAAAAGCTCTCCCATATTTTGGAAAATTGTGCCCTACAAGCACTACGTGCCAGTGAAGTCATACGAGAATTATTAGAGCTATTGCATATAGGCGAAACGGAAAGTGAACCGATAGCTATTAATAATTCAATCCATGACGCGCTTGACTTCATTAAAGCGGATGGCTATTCAAAAGCTTATAAAATAGAACTGGATCTCGCTACTGATTTGTCACTGGCTTTGTCAAATCATTTACAATTTCAAAAAGTAGTGGTAAATCTTTTGCGCAACGGTCTGGAGTCTATGCAGGAAAGCGGCATTACCGCTGGATCAATAACCATAACAACGCGTCGTTTTACCTCCGACCCGACTATGGTTGAGGTTGTCGTTTGCGATTGCGGTAAAGGTGTGCAGGACAAAGCTCATCTAAAAAAAATGTTCCAACATTTTTACACAACTAAACCGACTGGCTTGGGTATGGGTCATAGCTATCTACACAAATTAACAATGAAAAATAGTATCATAATAGAATGACTAAAAAACACTCACAAACATTGATGCACGCTTGTCCAAACGCTATCAGCAGCTGATTGAAGAATCCTTGAACGCTAATGATGCTTTAAGCTCCGGCTTAAGGTCGTTGCCTAATGAAATCAGCAGTTTTGCCAGTACGCAAGCGGCTTGGCGATTTTACAAAAATGACAGCGTTACCGTGCAAAAGCGACAAGAACCTTTGTTGCAAGCAGCGCACGATAGCGTTGTCACACATTGCAAAGACTACGGCTTAATCATACACGACTGGTCACGGCTGAACTACCGTAAACACCAGAGCAAACGTGATAAATACGCCATCAGCCATAAAACCGATGTTGGCTACGATTTGCAAAGTTCGCTGTTGATCAGCGATAAAACGGGATTGCCACTTGCGCCAGTGGCGCAGCGACTTGTCACGGTTAATGGCAGTTACGCTACCTATAAAAACAACGAGTTAGATGGCAATGTGTCGAGTCATCTGGACGAAGTGACGACCTGCATAGATTATTTACAGCAACAGGCATTTGCCAAACCGCTGGTACACATCATAGACCGAGAAGCCGATTCCATTGGACACATTCGCCAATGGCAGGAAAACGGTCATTTATGGCTGACACGAGCGAAAGATCACACAACCGTCACGTTTGAACAGCAAACACTGACCTGCCCGCAGATTGCCGACCGCCTGCCTTTCAAGAAGACACGCGAAGTCAGTTATCACGGAAAAGCGCAATGGCAATGGGTTGCAGAGACCAACATCGTGATGACTCGCAAGGCGTGTGTGCGAAAAAACCAGAAAAGAACCACCGTTGCCGGAAAGCCTGTCGCGGCACGTCTGGTGGTCAGTCGGGTGATGTCTGATACGGGCGAGATTCTGGCGCAATGGCTGTTAATCACCAATGTACAAGGCGTTGAAGCCAGTGAAATCGCGTTGTGGTACTACTGGCGGTGGAAAATCGAGAGTTTTTTTAAATTACTCAAAAGCGGCGGTCACCATTTAGAATC
>JAURYI010000071.1 GCA_030654015.1 Methylococcales bacterium
GACCTGTATTCTCGGCAGATTGTCGGCTGGTCTATGGCGGAACACATGAAAACCAGACTGGTTAATGATGCGTTGTTAATGGCAATCTGGAAACGCAAGCCTAAAAGAGGCTTGCTGTGTCACACCGACCGGGGCAGTCAATACGCCTCCGACAGCCAAAGAAAACTGCTTAAACAACACGGCATTCAGCAAAGCATGAGCCGTAAAGGCAACTGCTGGGACAACGCCGTCTCCGAGAGCTTCTTTCACTCCCTAAAAACAGAGTGCGTAAACCATGAAAACTATGCCACTCGTGAAGCCGCCAGAAAATCCATCTTCGACTACATCGAAGTCTTCTACAACCGACAACGACTCCATTCTAACAATGGCTACCTGTCACCTGTAGAATTTGAAAGGCAACATAAAGCTGCTTAATAATGTGTCCTGAAAAGTGTTGACACATCAGGATTCACGCACGCAGCTTTGTCGAGTCGTGTTTTTATAGAGGGTATTTTATAATTATTGATAATGAACTATCATTAAAAGCACTAAAGATGTCTCATTGTTTTTTTGAGTATAATTTTATGATCGTTTCAATACAAAGAGCTACAGAATTAACAGGACTCTCTCGGTCAACAATCAATCGGCACATTGCTTCTGGCAAGCTGACTAAAACGGGCAAGGGCATAGATACCAATGATTTGATTAAATGCTATGAAGAGCTGAAGCCAAAAACAGCGGGTACAGGCGACGCTGGTTCTCAGTCACCCATTTCGGAGCATGAGCAGTGGCTAATGGATCAGGTTGAATATTTATTACACGATATAAAAGAGCTGAAGCGTGAAGCGATTCATCGTGAAGAACGGCTGCTAAGCATCATTGAAAGCAAACTGGTCGCGCCTCAGCCTGTGCCTGGGTTGTTCAAAAAATTTTGGAAATAAATAGGTGAGTTGACCTGTTTTGTTGGTTTTAAGTACCTATCGCTTAAGGTTTTCCAGTCTAAAAATTGACTGCTCTTTTTTGAGTGCATCGAGTGTGTTCTATTTAATGTTCTGTGGGTTGCTGATAGGATGTTTGTAATTCCCCTCTTTTGAAACAAGGTCGCTTGCGCTACTTTTTTATGTGCGAGTAATTTTTCTTAGCTAACTTTTCATTGATGAAGTGCTTTTTGGCTATTCCAAACGGTCTATTGCGATTTTGACTTGGATTTTTCGCTGTCCTGATTGAATAATTGTCATTGTTTACTATTCTTTCTCTATAGGTATTGTATTTATAGTGGCTGCTTGCATTGTTGCGCCTGCCTAAAATTAGGGGTTTGCGCATTATCTATTTAAATTACTTTCTGATGTTACGCAGGCTTTCAGAAGAATCAATCGCTGTAGTCAATTAAAAGAACCGTAAAAAAATTGATTTTAAGTGATATTTTTGTAATGCCAGTTACTCTATTATAGTCATTTGTTCTTTTTTCAATAGAGTTGCACAATAGGCTGAGATGACAAATTTCGACACATAGTGACATGGAATTCCGTCAATTTCTGTTTGTTTCAGAGTTTTTTATGGCTTTTATTTTAACTGCTGATTAAAAAACATCAGTACCGCTATGTTAATCATCTGTTCATGAAGTTGGCACATAGAATGCTTACCATACTAATTTGCTTACTATCTAAACACTAAAGTTGACGGCATTGATGTAAAAGCCGCGTGATTTTTGGTAAAATTACTGTTAAAGTATTTTTCATGCAAATATAGGGTGCTATACTTAATAAAAATAAGTGCTTACATGAGACTGTTAAGAGTAATTCTACAAAAATTTCAAACTGGAGTGCTTGAATATCTAAGTACAAAATTAACCGCTTCGATCTATAAAAAAGTTTTATCAAAATAACCACTGCAAGGCTAATGGTCTTTGTGTGGTTATTACTGTTTAAGTCGCTACTTAACCTATTTCACCTAAATTGTCAGACGAAGTTAATCCTCAATCTGCTCAGGTGTAAATCGTTATAACATTAGAATCTAAATTAGGAATCGCCATGACTAGCCCATTAACAACCAATTCAAACCAATTAATCATTATTGACAGTCAAGTAACTGACTGGCAGAGCTTAGTGGGTAACATAAGTCCAGATGCCACTGTTTTAATTCTCGACTCCACTCGTGACGGAGTCGATCAACTTGTTGAATTAGTAGCCAATTACTCAAATCTTGCCGCTATACACATTATCTCGCATGGTAATGCGGGTAGCTTATTAATAGGCTCGTCCTCACTCAACAACAGCAACATAGCTAACTATACTAGCGAGCTTGCTAATATTGGTAATGCGTTAAGTACGAATGGCGATATTTTGTTATATGCCTGTAATGTCGCTCAAGGCGATTCAGGTACAGCGTTTATTAATAAGTTGGCATTTTTTACAGGCGCAAACATAGCTGCATCAGCCAATTTAATAGGCAATGATGCACACGGTAGCAACTGGATATTAGAGCAACAAACAGGAAGTATTAACTCATTCTTGCCTATTCCTGATGCTGTCCTTGCTAATTATGCACATACGCTTGTTAATCGTCGCCCCATCGCGCTCGGCGATACCTTAAGCGCGACCGAAGACACTGCCAATATCTACACTGCTGTGCAGTTATTAGGCAATGACAGCGATGCAGACAATGACCCTTTAACTATCGGCAATGTAAGCAGTGCAGTTAATGGCACAGCGGTATTGAATCCTGACGGTACCGTCACCTTTACCCCTACTGCCAACTTTAACGGCGTGGCTTATTTTATGTATCAGGCCAGCGATGGCATCGCCAACAGCGACCCCGTACTGGTCACTGTCAACGTAACCGCCGTCAATGACGCACCTGTTGCTAATGCTGATACATTATTCGCTATTGAAGACATTTCCATCATCTACACGGCTGGGCAGTTACTAGGCAACGACACCGATGCCGACGGCAACCCGTTGACTATTGCCAGCGTCACCAGCGGAGCCAATGGCACAGCCGTCCTCAATGCAGACGGTACAGTGACCTTTACCCCCGCCGCCAACTTTAGCGGCGCAGCGACCTTCAGTTATCAAGCCAGCGACGGCACTGTCAATAGTAATAGTGCTACCGTATCAGTGATTGTATTACCAGTGAATGACGCACCCGTTGCCGTTGCAGATACACTGGCTACGAATGAAGACACTGCCATCACCTACACCGCCATACAACTGCTGGGCAACGACACCGACGCGGACGGCAACTTCTTAACCATCGGCAGCGTCACCAACGGCAGCAACGGCACAGTCGTCCTGAATGGTGACGGCAGCGTCACCTTTACCCCTGCACCCAACTTTAACGGCGTGGCTGATTTCAGCTATCAAGCCACCGATGGCAGTTTGCTCAGCAACCCCGCCACCGTCACCGTCAATGTTGCAGCAATAAACGATGCCCCTATTGCCGTTGCCGACACCTTAACAGCGACCGAAGACACCTCTGTGACCTACACAGCGGCACAATTATTGGTCAATGACTCCGATGCCGAAAACGATGTGTTCAGCATCCTCACCGTCACCAGCGGCACCAACGGCATAGCCGTGCTGAATGCAGACGGCAGCAT
>JAURYI010000073.1 GCA_030654015.1 Methylococcales bacterium
TTTTAGTCATTCTATTATGATACTATTTTTCATTGTTAATTTGTGTAGATAGCTATGCCTTGAAGGACTGGCAGTCATATTCCTGAAAACTGATACACAGTTACTTACTTAACCGTCATTGTAAAATTTTTACCCGTTAATGTACATGATAGCCTAAGTGTTTCTGCTAGAATGCTTCGTTATTTTTGGAGCATCCTCATGGACAAACAAACCGAATTAGAAGCCGCCGCCTTCCGCCACTTGGTCAGTCATTTACAACAACATACCGAAGTACAGAACATTGAACTAATGGTTTTGGCAGATTTTTGTCGTAACTGTTTAGCAAAATGGCTGGTCGCCGCCGCCGAAGAACGCGGTGTTGACCTGAACTACGAACAAGCCAGAGAACAAGTGTACGGTATGCCCTACAGCGAATGGAAAGACCAGTTCCAACTCGAAGCCACAGAAGAACAGCTCGCCGCTTATCAGCGTAAGCAACAGGCGAAAGCCTAGCTTAATAAAGTAGGGTACGCTGCGCGTACCAAAAAGATTCCAAATCCACAGTGTAGCGCGTATTCATGGATAAGGTACGCACAGCGTCACTGCCATTAAGTTAAGGAAAAACCCCAGCGGGGTAAAATGTTTGTAGACTCAGTGTTTAGATGATTTCATAGCCCCGTAGGAGTGAAATGTTGGATGAAAAACAAACATTTCACCCCTACGGGGCTTGGAATACTCCTAAAATTGATAAATCGCCTTTATAACCGTTTAATTTTTGTCAGGAAAATAAATCATGAGTAAAACACAGGTTATTGAAAGTCGTTATAAAATTCAAGACAATCATATTATTGACACTAAAAAAGAAATAAACGCTGGTAAACCAATCTATATTAGAGATATTTTAGATTCTGGCAGTAACGAATTTAGTTCATCCAAAATTAGTGCTAAAGACCGTTTAGATATTGTTGGTCAAATGGGACTAAAAACATTAATCCCAGTCTTAGAGGAATGTTTTAAAAATGGCAATAAAAATTATAACGCTTCACATGAAGCTCTCTTCGCTCTTAGTCGTTTATTAAATAATACATATCCACAGTTAACATTTTATCCAATGGAAGATTCTAATTCAAAACTGACAGTACAATTACTACAAAGCTCTATACATGATAATAAGTCAAGTAAGGAAACAATATGATTTTACATACCCCCATGCTGGAACAAACACATTAGATAGAAATATTGAACAGCCAAGCGCGTAGGGTGGATAGAGGCACGAAACCCATCACAACTCCGTGTAAATAATGGGTTTCGCAAGCTCTACCCATCCTACGATGCTAAGCAACTATTTTTAGCGTCGTAAATTGGGTAGCCTCTTTTTGTGATCCATCATAAAAACTCAGACCTGCGAGGTTTTAAAAACCTCGCAGGTCTCGATTGTATCGCGTCAATCTAGCATTCTTTGCCCCACTGCCCTACACTGCACACTTTATTTTCAGCACGGCAACACTTCCTTGACAGCACTCACTGCATTTTTTAAACCGAATGGCGCGTTAGCCAACATAATCAAAGGTTATCAACCACGAGCCGCGCAACTGGAAATGGCGGAGGCGATTGAACGCGCCATAGAAAAACAACAGCATTTAATCGCCGAAGCGGGTACAGGGACGGGTAAAACCTTTGCTTATTTAGTGCCTGCGATTTTATCGGGTAAAAAAGTGATTATTTCGACAGGGACGAAAAATCTGCAAGATCAGTTGTTTAACAAAGATTTACCGCTGATTCGCCGCGCACTGGGTCAGCCGTTTGTGGCTACGTTATTAAAAGGGCGGGCGAATTATCTGTGTACTTATCGCTTGGCTAATTCGCTCACTTCACACATTGGTTTCAGCCAGTTTGATGCCAAAGCCTTGGCGAAAATCAGCACTTGGGCAAAACGCACCGTCACAGGCGATATTGCGGAAATGGCAACGGTTGCCGATACTGAGCCTGTGTGGTTTAACGCCACGTCTACGCTGGACAATTGTTTAGGCTCGGATTGTGATGATTACGACACCTGCTTTTTAATGCAGGCGCGTAAAAAAGCCAAAGAAGCGGATATTGTGGTGGTCAATCATCATGTGTTGTGTGCTGATTGGTCATTGCGTGATGGTGGTTTTGGCGAATTATTACCCAGTGCCGATGTGGTGATTATTGATGAAGCCCATCAATTGGCAGAAACCGCGAGTAATTTTTTAGGCATGACCGTAGGTGCAAAACAATTCAATGATTTGGCAGCCGACGCGCTGGTGGAATTCTTTAAAGATGCCACCGATATTCCTGAATTGCGCACCGCCGCTGAAACGCTGGAACATGAAGTAAAAGATTTACGCCTTGCCTTTGGCGTAGACCAAAAGCGCGGCGAATGGCAGGACATTGAAAGCAATCCGAAAATAATGGCGGCGTTGACCGCCGTACAGAAGCAGTTAGAAGCTCTGACGGAGCAGTTAAAAATCGCTTCGGTAAAAACCAAAGGCTTGGAAACCTGTTATAAACGCAGTGATGAGCTGATTCAGCAACTGGAATTGATGCTGAAACCTGCGGATAATAAATGGATACGCTGGTACGAAATCCACAAACGAACCTTTACGCTCAATCGCACCCCGCTGAACATTGCCAGTGAATTTCAGAGCTTTATGCGTCAGCATCAAGCAACGTGGATTTTTACCTCCGCCACCCTCAGCGTTGCCAATCGGTTTGAGCATTTTTCCCATAATTTAGGCTTAAATGATGCCGCAAGTGACAGTTGGGAAAGTCCGTTTGATTACGCCAAACAAGCCTTGTTTTATCATCCTAAAAACCTGCCGCAACCGAATGACTTTGATTGCATTCCCCGTCTGGTTGAGTTTGCCTTGCCTGTATTGCAAGCCAGTCGCGGGCGGGCGTTTTTTCTGTTTACCAGCCACCGCGCGTTAAAACAAGCCGCTGAATTGCTGGAAGATAAATTGGATTATCCGTTGCTGGTGCAGGGAACGGTGTCGAAAAACCGCTTGCTGGAACAATTTGAACAAGCGGGTAACGCGGTATTGTTAGGCACATCGAGTTTTTGGGAAGGCGTGGATGTGCGCGGCGAGGCGTTATCGTGCGTCATTATTGATAAACTACCGTTTGCGTCGCCGTTCGATCCCGTGTTAAAAGCCCGTCTGGATGCCATGACCCAACAAGGCAAAAATGCCTTTATGGATTATCAAGTGCCGAATGCGGTGATTGCCTTGCGTCAAGGTATCGGGCGTTTGATTCGTGATGTGGAAGACAAAGGCGTGCTGATGATATGTGACCCCCGATTATTAAAAAAAGCCTACGGGCAGATTTTTTTAGACAGTGTGCCGCCGATGCGCCGCACCCGTGATATTGCCGATGTACAGGCATTTTTTGATTCCAATTTATAGACCCAGAGACTAAACAATGAAATTATTAGCCGTAGAAACTGCGACTGAAGCGTGTTCCGCCGCTTTATATGTGGATGGTGCGATTAGCGAACGCTTTGAACTTGCACCCAGACATCACACCAAGCTGATTTTGCCGATGATTGATGAGTTAATGCGTGAAGCGGGATTAAAACCCAGCGAATTGGACGCACTCGCCTTTGGTTGCGGGCCGGGGTCGTTTACGGGTATTCGTATTGCGACGGGTGTGATTCAAGGGATTGCGTTAGGTGCCGATTTGCCTGTGGTGTGTGTGTCTACCTTAGCGGCTATGGCACAGGAATTGTTTGACCGCACCAATAACACGCTGGCCTTTACCGCGATAGATGCACGCATGGACGAAATTTTTTGGGGCGTGTATCAGCGTGACGCGCTGGGTTTTGCTGAACTGATAGGTAATGAATCGGTGACTCCTGCCGCTTTAGTGGAATGTGCTGTTGCGGATGCAGGTGTCGGCATTGGTTCAGGCTGGGGCGTGTATGCTGATGTACTCATGGAGCGATTGGCTGGGCGCGTGCGTCATTATGAATCCGATAATCTGCCCAGAGCGGCGCTGATTGCCCGTTTAGGGGTGCGTGGTTTTGAACAAGGTTTAGCCGTTCCCGTTGAACTGGCAACGCCCGTGTATTTGCGTGATAAAGTCGCAAAAACGGAAGCAGAACGGCGGTTAGGAGTCCAATAGCAGTTAAACCTGCGTTTAGATTTAGGAGTCCAAGGCATGACTTGGACTTTTAAAAACGTCCAAAACGTGTTTTGGACTCCTAAATAAATAACAACTACGGAAACGAACCATGAATTACTGGCTAATGAAATCCGAACCTGACACCTTTAGCATTGATGATTTGGCGAATCGCCCCGCACAGACTGAACCGTGGGATGGTGTGCGTAATTATCAGGCGCGCAATATGATGCGGGATGACATGAAACTAGGCGATTTGGTGTTTTTTTACCATTCCAACTGCACGGAAGCGGGTATCGTCGGCATCATAGAAGTAGTCAAAGAAGGTTATCCTGATTGTTCTGCGTTTGATCCTGAGGATAAACATTTTGACCCGAAAAGTGATAAAAGCAAGCCGCGCTGGATGCGGGTTGATGTGCGCTATGTCAGGAAATTAGCCCGCACTATCAGCCTGAAAGAACTGAAAACCAAAGCTGAATTGACGGATTTTACGCTGGTAAAAAATGGCAATCGTTTATCCATTATGCCTGTCAGTCAGGCGCAATGGGATTTTATTCTGTCCTTGGAGTAATCCCTGTGAACTCAGAACAATCGTTTATTAACGCCACGCAAACATGGTTAAGCTCTATTATTATTGCCCACAATATCTGCCCGTTCGCAAAACGTGAGCAAGAACGCGGCAGTATTCGTTTTAGCGTGGTGCAGGATTACGATACGGAAGCCTGTTTATTGAATTTGCTACAGGAATGTGCGCGCCTCGATAGCGATAATGCTATTGAAACCACGCTGTTGATTTATCCGAATGCGTTTAAATCGTTTGATGATTATCTGGATTTTGTGGCGGTTGCCGAAGATTTATTAATCGACCAAGGCTATGAAGGCGTATATCAACTGGCGAGTTTTCATCCTGATTATTATTTTGAAGGCGCAAAACTGGATGACCCTGAAAATTATACCAATCGTTCACCCTACCCGATGCTGCATTTATTACGCGAAACCAGCATTGACCGCGCGGTGAGCAGTTATCCCGATGTGGACAATATTCCACAACGCAATATCGAATTAATGCGCCATTTGGGCTTGGATAAATTGAAAACTTTATTGGCGGCGTGTTATTCATCGGGCGCATAGTGTTATGATTCAAGCATTCAAAACCTTACAAAAAACAGCACTATGAAACCATTTAAGAATTTTTTTCGCTCTGAGCGGTTTGAAATGGATTGGCGACCTTTGGTGGCACAGGGCATTGTCATCATGTTAATCGGCATCGCACTGGTACTGGTGTGTACAGTACGCCCTAATGTCATTATTTTGTCGGCAAGAGACTTATCGTGGTTGCCTGCCAGTGGTATGGTGATTTTAGCGTTAGGATTGGTGGAGTGTCTTGATGCGTTTCTGGCTGAGGAAACCCGCGATTTTCTGCAAAATCTGCAAGTCGGCGTATTGGATACGGTTATCGGGGCATTAATTATTCTGAGTGTCGCCGAAGAACCTGCGCGTTTTAGTATGATGATTGCCAATTATTTGATTGTACGCGGTGTGGTGCGTGTTACCTTGATTTATGCCTTGCAAATGCCCCGCGCCGCATTGTCTTCCATTGGCGGTTTTTTATCGGTCATTATGGGTTTTATGATTTGGATGGGCTGGCCGTCAACCGCTGGCTGGTTTCTGTCGTTGTGTTTGAATATTGAAATTGCGGTGCGCGGCTGGGCAATTATTATTTTCGCGCTGTGGGTAAAACAACAAACCGACACTGAGTTGTTACGCGCCCGCTAATGTATGCGGGACGCGCTTAAGCGCGTCCCGATGCAGGCTGATTATTCCTTAGGACTCTCAGGCTCATCTGTACTGTCAGTTTGAGTTTCTGGCTCTATTTCTGGCTCTATTTCTGGCTTTGCGTCTGCGTCTGCTGCCTGTTCAGCTGTGTCGCTTGATGCCTCATTTTCCGCTTCATCGCTTGCCGATGTGTCGTCTAATGTCTTCATAAACATCACAAACCACAGTTGATTTTTCGCTTTATCAAGGTCAGGGTCGCCCATAATTTCTTCGGCATCGGGTAAATAGCCGCTGTTTTTGGCATTTTCCAAGGCTTCTAAACAGGCTTGCTTTTCGTCGCGCAAGGCATGAATACAGGCAATATTATAAGCGGCTGAATTTGCTTGAATAGCATTGGCTTTATCAAAGTAATTTCTCGCCATTGAATAAGTTTCATCATAACAATCAACGCCTTCCAGTCTTGCCAAGTCCATAAAAGCCACGCCGACATTAATCGCCGAACCCAGATAAGACGGGTTAAGCAATAAACAAAAATAAAATTTCGCAATCGCTTCTTGATAGAGCTTAACGGCTTCATCACCTGTTTTGGTTTTTGCCTGATGCAATAAGGCAAAACCCCAGTTGTATAAAGTTTCAGAACGCAATGGATCGCCGAGTAACACCTCAGCATAATTATGATATGCCGCGTTATATAAGACATCTGCGGCTTGACTTTCGCTTGCGCGTGCTTTTGCGGTGTCATTAATTGCCGTGGTCAGGGCTTTTTTCTTAGTGAATGATTCTAACAGTGACATAGTATTTTACTGGGCTGCGATTGCAAAACTGTGTACCCACGCCAGACCGTCATCGTTCCATGTCATGCCTGCGTGCATTTTTAAGATGATGTCTTTATACATGGCTAAACTGGGATAACCTTCGGCTTGCGCGTGTGCATCGGTCATGTCGCCTAAACGCTGACGCTGTACATCGGTGACGATAAATTTTACGCCTTCCAGTTCAAAGGTTTCATTCGGATACGCATAAAGCCCATCACGACGCTGTTCGGTTTTCGTTCCTGCCAGTGCTGAGGCAACTAATTTGGGGTGCGTGACCAGTCGTTCGATTGAACAGGTTCTTTCAGGGTAGTTATCCATGGTAAATCTCATGAGGGTTAAAAGGTGTCATTGTATAGCAGTTTGTAAAGACGTTGCACTGCAACGTCTCTACCGTATTTATTAATGGGTTAATAACCATTGCTGAACTTGATGACCTGCCTGTTGCGTTAAGTGTGCAAACCCTGCCACTGCACCCTTTGCGTCAGCTGTTACGGTCGCTTGTTGCAAATGAAACGCCTGCGTGGCAAGCAGTGGTTCAGCATCCGAAGCATACAACTCAACAACAAAATTTAATACCACTCGTGCGTGTTGGGCGGCATCAAATTGTTGTTCAAAATCAAGCAAGTGAATACTTAAACGGTGCTTGGAAAATTGACCGCTGGTCAGCAGTTGTTGTTTAAATAATTCGGCAGGAGGTGCAATCCATTTATCCAGATTGTAACAGCGTAACTCGGTGGGTGCGGCATAGAGCAGACGATAATGAATACAGTCATTAGCCAACCACGCGGGGCTGTCTATACTGATGTCGGCTTTTATTTTGCTTGTAACTTGGGGTGCGGTACGCACGACAACGACCCCGAAATCATGCAATGCAACATTTTTAGCGGTTGTACCACACGCCGAACTTAACATTATCAGCACAGCGATTAATAAACGACTCATTTGACTTCCTCATAATCAGGTTCACCTGGGGCGGGTTGAGCAGCTGGTGTGCCGAATAATAATGACTGCGGGTTATTTTTCAGCAACGTAGCCGTGCTTTTTACTTCGCGTGAGGTGGCTTGTAAATCAATGAGCAGAGCATTCATTTTCGGCAAGGTTTTTTGTATCAGAATATCGCCCATATCTTTACCTGTATCAGCGAAACTACCTGCTTTGTCAGTGAGCTGCCCCGTTTTAGCACTCAACGTGCGTAATTCTTTGCTTAAAGTTTGCAATTCGGCGGTTAAGCCGTTGATGTGTTTCAGCGTCTTTTGCGCATCGTGGCTTAAGTCAGGAATACTGACCAGTGCCTTATCAAGGCTTTTATTCAAGTCGATTAGTTTATCACTCAGTTTTTTTAAATTGCCCAGAATATCACCGACATTTTCCACATTTTCATCGCTTAATAACGCATCCAAACGCATCATGACATGATCGGCTTTTACCAGTATTTTCTCCCCTGAATCTAATAGTTTATCGGTCATCGACGGTACTAGGGGAATACGATAGGCTTTATTATTATTGTTGGGAGGCAAGGTTTCGGTAATGTGACCTGCATCGGCTAATTGAATCTGCGTTAAACCCGTTACGCCCTTTAAGCGTAAAGTCGCAAATACGCCTCTGGTAAAAATAATATTTTTATCGACTTCAATCGGCATCAGAATAATGCTGGAGTCCTCGGGATCGAATTTGATTTTAAGCACTTTGCCGACTGCAATACCACGATAAAACACCGTTGATTCAGGATTAAGCCCCGCCACCGCTTCGTGCGTGGCAATCATATAAATGTTACGCTCGCGTTCAAAATGCCCTATCCAGTAAATAATGCCAGTCACTGCCACCACAAAAACAACCAGAAATAGCCCTGTTATCAATGCGTGCTTATTTTTACCCATGCGTCGCCTCTCGATATTGAAATACCCGCTGTGCGCGTTTATTGTAAAAAAACTTCTTAATGAACGGATGTTTACTGCTTAACACCTCTGCCAGCGTGCCGAATGCAATCAGTTGATTATCCGCAAGTACCGCGACTTTGGTACATAAATCCCGCAGAATATCCAAATCATGCGTCACCATAAACACCGTAAAATTAAGCGTGTGATGCAGTTCGGACAACAGGCTGACAAAATCTTCACTGGAAATGGGGTCGAGTCCTGAGGTGGGTTCATCGAGTAATAACAGACTGGGTTCAAGCACCATTGAGCGTGCCAGTGCGACGCGCTTAATCATACCACCCGACAAATCGGCAGGTTTTAACCACGCATCGTGTTCAGACAGACCGACCATAGACAGCTTCATAAATACAATGCGAGCTATCAAATCCTCGTCATGCAAGCCGATTTCGCGCAGAGGAAAGGCGATGTTATCAAACACATTCAATACGCTGAACAACGCGCCTTTTTGAAACAACACGCCGCAATCATAGCGCAACCATTGTCCGTGGTCGGCGGTGACCTTTTGCAAGGATTTACCCATTACGAACACCTCACCCTGACTCGGTTGTTGCAAGCCAATCACTTCGCGTAGCAAGGTGGTTTTACCGCACCCAGACTCGCCGACCACGCCCAATATTTCGCCCTGTTCAAGATTAAAAGTAATATCTTTATGCACCACTTTATCACCAAAGCGCGTCCAGATATGTTCAAACTGTATGGCGTAGGTCATGGCATTCCGATTCCCATAAACAAAATAGCAAACAGCGCGTCTATCATAATCACCACGGTAATTGCCGCGACCACTGAATTAGTGGTTTCACTGCCCAAACTTTCGGTATTGGGTTTAATTCTAAAACCAAAATGACAGGCAATCAGCGCAATCATCAAACCGAATACCGTGCTTTTGCCCAGACCGATAAACAGATTGAGCAACGGCACGACATCGGGCAGTTTAATCAAAAATTGTTGATAGCTGATGTCCAGCGTATTTTGCGCAGAAAACATTCCGCCTATCAGTGCGGCAACGCTCGTCCAAGTGCTTAATAATGGCATAACGATGGCAAGGGCGGTGACTTTGGGCAGAATCAAGCGCAGTGAATGGGAAATGCCCATTGCCGATAAGGCATCTAATTCTTCTGTGACCCGCATGATACCGATTTGCGCGGTAATGGCAGAGCCTGAACGCCCAGCTACCAGAATAGCCGCCAATAAAGGCCCTAATTCCCGAATAATGCTTAAGCCCAGAATATCAATAATATACACTTCCGCGCCGAAGGTTTTTAATTGCAGCGCGGATAAATAGCTCAATACAATGCCGATTAAAAACCCCACCAAGGCAGTAATGCCCAAGGCGCGAACCCCTGCATCGTAAATGGTGATAAAAATCTCAGCCCACGGAATAGCCTGCGGATGCCAGATTAAATACAGTCCATCCAATAGCAACTGCCCTAATAATATCAACACACTCACCAACTGTGACCAAAAACCCAATAGCGTTTGGCGGCAATAATCGACAACCACACTGAAACCAAACGGCTCGGCTTCAATCACGGGCAGCTGTTGTGCTTGCCAACGGTCAAATAAAGCTTGATGCTCAGGCTTAAGCTGTAACTGACTGGGCAGTTGTTCACCCCATGCCCGCCAGAGTAATAACGCCGCCACACTGTCCAGCACATCGACGGACGTTATATCCCAGCTTTGGCTTTGATTAGTCGCCAGTTGTTTGATCTGTTGCTGTATGCTGGTATTTATCGACAGATTACGCAGATTCCAACTGCCTGATAAGGTAACGCACGGTTGCCCGTTGTCTGGTGTGGAGACGGTTAGTGAAGGGGGAAGTTCTGAGTCTATCGGCGTGTCTGTCATAAGTTATGCGTCACGACCATTCAATAAATAGAAAAAAGAGTACAAACCTAAGTACACCGTCAGTTTAATGATGACGGGTAAAGTTGCTAGACCTGCGAGGTTTTTAAAACCTCGCAGGTCTTTATCGCACCGTCATAATAAAATAGACTGGCTACTAGGTTGGTACTCTAAACTCACTGACCGTTATAGTCTACTGTTCAATGTTATAAACAATCGTCACTACCACTTTGGCGGTTTTGTTAATCGTCGTTTTATCATACACGCCGCCGTAATCATCGGTATCAGCATTTGCACCAGCGGCGAGAATATAAAACGCACCTTGTGAAGCGGAACGCATCACACCGACGCTGACACCGTCGTGTTTGGTGAATTCGTTGGCGCGTTTGCGGGCGTTTTCCGTTGCTGCACCGATAAGCGACATTTTTACATCTTCCAGATTACTTGCCAGATACAACGGAGCGTCGGCATCAACAGGACGACCTTCGGCTTGTAAACTGAGAAAATCTTTACTGGCGGTAACGATTTTGGCTAAATCCTGTGTACTGATAACAATATCCTGATGTGCATCAAAGCCGTTTTGTACCGATTTAGTGCCGCCTTGCGGTAAAGGAATGTCTTCATAATGCGGTTCGACAAATTCGGTACCTTCCTGCCAACCTGCTTTATCCAGCGCATGATCGAGTAAAAATTTATCCAGCGCAGGACGTTCGCCGCGCAATTTAGCTAATGCCTGTGCAAAATCAGGGGCATTCACGAAAATCGATACCCGCCATTCCGCTCTGTCGGCAGTAATGGCTTTTTCTGCCAGACCTTTAACCGTGATGGATTGTTGACTGGACACCGCTTTTTTCGCCTGCACACCTAATATAAACGCCGCGCTGGACATACCGAGGGCGAGCGTAATACCCAGTATTGCCATTGCGATTGTTAATTGTTTTTCCATTGCCTTAGCCTGTTGTGAGTTGTGTTGGTCGGGCTGCCCAAAAACGGCAACCCAAGCGGCTGACTATAGTTTTTGCACTAAGTCTTTCAGATACGCTAAAAAGTCAGCTTTCAGTTCGCTGTGCAATAAGCCATGCTCAACGTTGGCAATTAAAAAGCCCAATTTAGAGCCGCAATCGTAACGAGTGCCTTCAAATTCAAACGCCAATACCTGCTGGTCTTTTAATAAATCGGCAATCGCATCGGTGAGTTGAATTTCACCGCCCGCGCCGCGTTCGGTGGTGGCGAGTTTATCAAAAATAGCAGGGGTTAAAATATAACGCCCGATAACGGCAAGGTTAGACGGTGCAACGTCGGGTTTGGGTTTTTCAACAATCAGTTCAATCGGTGCGTGTGAACCTGAGCTTTCGCCTGTTCTGACGATGCCATAACTGCCCGTATCGGCAGGATTAACACGCTCTACCGCTAAAATTGAGCTGTGTTGTTCATCGTATAATTTAACCATTTGCGCCATACAGCCGCGTGTTCCGTCTTCAACCAGATCATCCGCTAAAATAACGGCAAACGGTTCATCACCAATCACAGGTCGGGCGCAAGCGACGGCATGACCTAAACCTAAAGGTTCGGGTTGACGAATAAACACGAATGACACATTAGGCGGTACGATGCTGCGCAGTAACATCAACAGCTCGGTTTTGTTTTTGTTTTCCAGTTCAGTTTCCAGTTCGTAGGCTTTATCGAAATGGTCGATAATCGCGTTTTTACTGCGTCCTGTGATGAATATCATCGTGTCAATACCAGCGGCGACGGCTTCTTCGACCGCGTATTGAATCAGGGGTTTATCAACAATCGGTAACAGTTCTTTCGCGACAGACTTGGTTGCAGGCAGGAAACGGGTTCCTAAACCTGCCACGGGAAATACGGCTTTGGTAACTTTAGTAATGGTACTCATTGATGGTTTCCTTTGTTGAGATTAGTTGTTGATAAAGTGGATTAATTAATCGCGGTGATATTGATCGGAAAAGCGCACAATATCATCCTCACCCAGATAACTGCCTGATTGCACTTCGACAATTTCCAGCGGAATGACCCCCGGATTTTCGAGACTATGAATCATACCCACGGGAATATAGGTGGATTCATTTTCGGTAATCAATACCGTTTCATCGCCTCTGCTGACCAGTGCCGTGCCTTTGACGACGACCCAGTGTTCAGCACGATGATGATGTTTTTGTACCGATAATTTTGCCTTGGGTTTAACCACGATGCGTTTGGTGTGGTGGCGTTCCCCCTCATCCACCAAATCATAATGTCCCCACGGACGGTATATTTTACGGTGTGTTTCCACTTCTTTACGATGGGCTTTTTTCAGTTGGTCAACAATGTGTTTAACGTCCTGAACCTTGTCTTTACTGGCAATCATCAGTGCGTCTTTGGTTTCGACGACCACTAAATCCTGCACACCGATGACCGTAACCAGTTTATGTTCGGCATAGATAAACGAGTTTTGCGTATCGCGCGTGATGACATCGCCGCTGATGGCATTACCGTGTGCGTCTTTTGGGGTGACATCCCACAATGCCGACCACGAGCCAATGTCATTCCACCCCGCGTCCAACGGAATGACGACTGCCAAGTCAGTTTTTTCCATCACTGCGTAGTCGATAGAATTACTGGGGCAAGTAGCAAACACGTCTTTATCGACACGGACAAAATCAACATCCACTTGCGCTGTACCGATGGCTTTTTGGCATACGGACAACATGGTCAGATCAAATTTTGCCAGTTCATTTAAAAAACAGCTGGCTTTAAAGACAAACATTCCGCTGTTCCAGAAATAATCGCCGCTTGCTAAATAGTCTGTTGCTGTTTCTAGGTCGGGTTTTTCCACAAACGCGGCAACATTAAACGCCACACCTTGCTGTACCGTATCGCGTTTGATATAGCCATAGCCTGTTTCAGGTGCAGTCGGCACGATACCAAAAGTCACTAAAAAGCCCTGCTCTGCCAATTTTTGTGCGTGGTGAATCGCCTCATGAAATGCGTTTATATCGGTGATGACGTGATCGGCGGGCAGTACCAGTAAAATATCCTCTGCATCCGCACTCAGTGCCGCCATGGTAATGGCAGGCGCGGTATTTTTACCGACAGGTTCAAGAATAATCGCCGCAGGTTTGGCATCAATTTCCCATAGCTGCTCTGCCATCATAAAACGGTGTTCTTCGTTACACACCGCTATCGGTGCTTGCAAACCTTCAAGCCCTGACAATCGCAACAGAGTGTCCTGCAACATCGTATGGTTAGACACCAACGGCAGAAATTGTTTCGGATATTGTCCGCGCGATAACGGCCACAGGCGCGTACCTGAACCGCCAGACAAAATGACTGGAATCATGCGTGTTCCTTATGGGGCAAGTGAATAATGCCGCGCTCGACCAATAGGGCTATGACCTGCTGCACGCTGTCTTCCAACGACAGATTTTGCGTATCCACCACTAATTCAGGATTTTCAGGGGCTTCATAAGGTGAGCCTATGCCAGTAAAAAAGGGAATCTGCCCTGCTCTGGCTTTTTTGTATAAGCCTTTTACGTCGCGCTGTTCGCAGGTTTCAATCGCACATTCACAGTAAATTTCTAAAAAATCACCATGCGGCACGAGATTTCTGGCGGTATTACGGTCGGATTTAAACGGGGAAATAAACGCGGTCAGCGTGATAGTACCCGCTTCGGTCATCAGTTTGGCTAATTCACCGATACGGCGGATATTTTCCACGCGGTCTTTATCGCTAAACCCTAAATCACTGCACAAACCATGACGCACATTATCGCCATCCAGCACAAAGGTAGAAATACCCAGATGATACAAATAATCTTCTACCGCGTGGGCAAGCGTCGATTTACCCGACCCTGATAAACCCGTAAACCACAGAATAACGCTACGGTGTTTATGCAGTTTTTCGCGTGCTGCACGAGTGATAGTGGCATGATGCCAGACGGTATTGGTGCTTTTTGAAGTCATAGTCTGTTATGAATAGTGTTGTGCAAAGGCGTTGATAAAATTGGGCAATTGGTCAAACGGCAAATGATTAATACCTGCCGCACTTTTACGCCCGCCACCCGACGCAAAAGCCGAACATAGCGTATCTGCACCCGTGTTATTGGTTAATGGAGCGCGAACACTGACTTGATAATCGCCTTGCATCGTGACATTTAACACGGCATGAGCGCGGTCTGGGTACTGATTCGCCAGTTCATTGCTGAATACGCCGCCGACCCGTCTTGCCCATACTTCATCGGGCAGGCTATACACGGCAATCTGCGCCGTTTGATAATCTGCTTTGATTGCCAACGCCCGCGCCATATCCTCCGCATAGCCCATCATTAATCTTTCATAAATCAACGGTTGCTCACGCATAAATTCAAACGGTGACGGGTATGGCAGACAGGCATGATACAGCGCGGCGGGAGAAAAATTCAGATCCGCAACACAACTGCCATAGCCATTGTAATTGATACAGATACCCAAGCGTTGCAGCGTTTTCAATTGTTCAGCGGACAATGATAAATTTTGTGCGGCTTGCGTGGCACTGTGTCGTAAATTATCACCAAACGCCGCCACCACTGCCCACGCACGGTACTGACCGTTTAAATACTCATCCACCAACAAACTGGTGCAAATATTGGAGTCGGTATTAATCCGCGTGGTTAAGTGCGGGTGTTGTGGAATGTCGCCTGATTGATGATGATCGACATAAAACACGCTTGCACCCTGTAATAATAGCCTATCCAGAGCGGTGCGGTTTTTTCTCAGCGAAATATCCAGCACCGTGACGCGATCCCCCGCTTGCGCATTAACGCGCTGCAACAATTCAATATCGCGTTTAACACCTGTGACTAAAATTGAATCCGCTGGTTCAGCAAGGCGCAATTGCAACAACGCGCACAAACCATCGGCATCCCCATTAAAAACATCGTATTGCATCATTCACTCGAATTGATTGCTGAATGGCTTATTTTACGCGAGAAGCAACGCAATTCAAAAACAGCCGTGCTGGAAAAAGCATTATTAAGTAGAATGCGGCAAACAAAATCAACAGGTATTCACGTTTATGTCCACTCAAGTCCAATTTGTCACCCTGCGTTTTTTAAGAGACGGTCTACGGCGGCTATTGCCCAATACGCAAGCCGTATTATTAGCAGCGACATTAATCCTGAGTTTTGTGCTGATTTATTCGCTGTCCGACTTACTCATGCCCGTCTTCGTCTCTATCGTACTCGCCTATTTGCTGGAAGGCATTGTGCGCAAAGTGGAAAGCATGAAAGTCTCGCGCATAGTCGCCGTGTATCTGGTATTTTTAAGTTTTATGATCGGACTGGGCTTTTTATTGTTTTTTTTACTGCCCGTCGTATCGGAACAGGCAATACAATTGGTGCAGCAAATCCCTGATATTCTCAGCCGCTCACAAACCGAAATCATGCGTTTATCTAAAGTCTATCCGCAGTTTTTTTCTGAAAAGAAAATTCAACAAATCATGCCCTTGGCACAAAAAGAATTATTAGGCTATATGCAAAATTTATTATCCGTTTCTGCCGCCTCTGTGGTCGGCTTAGTCAGCGTGATGATTTATTTGTTTTTAGTGCCGATGATGGTATTTTTCTTTTTAAAAGATAAAGAATTATTCCTCTCATGGTTCGTAGAATTTTTGCCCAGCGAGCGGCATCTAACGGTTCATGTCTGGGAAGAAATTGATGACCAGATCGGTAATTATGTGCATGGAAAATTTGCCGAAGTATTTATACTCTGGTTTATCAGCTTTGCCACTTTCGCAGCACTGGATTTACATTACGCCATGTTACTGGCGGTATTAATGGGCATACAGGCAATTATTCCCTACATCGGCGCGACTTTAGTGACATTCCCTGTATTAGGCGTAGCGTATTTTCAATGGGGCTTAAGCGGCGATGATTTTATGTACGTCCTGATTGCCTACAGCATTATTCAAGCCTTGGACGGGGTGATGTTAGTGCCGTTATTATTTTCCGAAGCGGTCAATTTACACGCGGTCGCGATTATCATCGCCATCTTGTTTTTCGGCGGCTTATGGGGATTTTGGGGGGTATTTTTAGCGATTCCACTAGCCACTGTCGTTAAAGCGGTATTAACTTCATGGCCGCGCATAGGTTCTAGTATTGAGTTACACCGCCATTATTAGCTGATGTTTTCTCGTTCCCATGCGCCGCGTGGGAATGCCTTTGCACCGCGCTGCGGTGCGAGACGCAGCGCGTCTCTACTGTATTCCCACGCAGGCGCGTGGGAACGAGAAACGAGAAAATCTTTTTCGTGTCTTTCGTGGACAACAATTTCTTGTGAATTAATACAAGCCTAACTGCAATTGCGCGACTTCTGACATCATTTCCCGCGCCCACGGTGGATCAAGCACCACTTCGACATTGACTTTGGCAACACCGGGGAGTGCGCGAATACATTTTTCCACGTCGCTTTGAATCACCGGGCCCATGCCGCAACCGGGCGCGGTGAGTGTCATTTGCACATAAACATCATTTTTATCGTCGCCGACAGGCGTGACTTCACACTGATAAACCAGACCTAAATCCACGACGTTGACGGGAATTTCAGGGTCATAAACGGTTTTCATCACTTCCCAGCAATTTTTTTCAACGGCTTCCGCGCTGGTTTCAGACACCAGTGTATGCAGTTCGTGAACTTCTTTACCTAAGGCATCGGCATCAACACCTGCAATACGCACCATGTGACCGTAGCCTGTAATGACGGTGTAGTTATTACCCAGCGATTGGTGAATGGTGACAGTTTCACCTTTTTTTAAAGTGTCAGGTGTACCGTCAGGAATAGTGATGATATTGACATCTCTGGTTAAAACAAAACTTTCGTTTTCAGACATGGTGGTCGCTCATAAGTGGAAAGTTCTCGCGTCAATCACTTGACCTGTAATGGCTATGCTTTGCGAGGTGAATAAATGGAGATACGCACCTGCTAAATCTTCCATAGCAGGTAATTTGGTTTTATCTTCGGCAGGATAGGCACGTTTGCGTAACGGTGAATCAACGGGGCCTGGAACTAATACATTAACGCGAATTTTTTGCGCGGCTTCCAATTCTTCTGCCAGTATTTTAGCCAGCCCTTCCATACCGATTTTCGATACGCCATACGCGCCAGTGTATGCGTGCGCTAGGCGTGCGGAAGAATCGGAGGTAAACACGATGGAGGCGTGTTCGCTTTTTTGTAACACGGGCAATAACACGCGGGTCAGTAAAAACGGCGCGTTCAGGTTGACGTTCAGTGTATGTCCCCAGTCTTTGGTGCTGTGCAGAGCAAGCGGTGTAAACGCGCTGAATTCAACTGCGGAGTGTAATAATCCGTGTAATACGCCGTATTTTTCTTCAATACGGTTGGCTAATTCCTGATAGTCGTTTTCGGTCGCGCCCGCTAAATCAAACGGGTACATAATCGGTTCAGGCGCGTTTGCGGCAACAATTGCATCGTAAATTTTTTCCAGTTTAGGAATACTTTTATCGAGCAGAATAATGTGTGCGCCGTGTTTGGCGAGCGTGAGCGCGGCGGTACTGCCTAGTCCGCCACCTGCACCGGTAATTAAAATAACGTTGTTTTTTAGTGGCATAGCGCGGTATTTATCCAAGTAGTGATCTGTGCGGGAGACGCGATAAGCGCGTCCGCGCCCCATGTTTCGGGGGTATCAGTCGGTTTAAGGTAGCCATACACAGCGGCAAGGGTTTTCATTTGTACGCTTTTTCCTGCGGTAATGTCGTGCAGCGCGTCACCGATATACACGCATTCGCGCGGATTGACGTTCGCTTGCGCACAGGCGGCTATCATCGGGTCGGAATGCGGCTTGGGATTGGCGGTACTGTCGCCGCTGATAATGCAGGCGGCGCGGTCTGTCAGTTGGAGCGCGTCCATCAGCGGCGTGGTGAAGCGTTGGCGTTTATTGGTGACTACGCCCCATTTCAAGCCGTGCTGTTCGATGGTTGCCAAAGTTTCGACCATGCCTGTGAAAAAAACCGTGTGTTCGGCGATATTATTTTCATAGTGCGTGAGCATGGCTTCCAATAATTCAGCGCGTTTGGTTTCGCTAATATCAGGCGAGACACTGGCGTTAATCATCGCTAACGCACCCCACGAAATAAACGGTTTAACGTGTGCTGGGCTGACGGTGTTCAAGTCGTGCGCGGCTAAAGTCGCATTTAAACAGGCGCACAAGTCAGGCGCGGTATCGACCAGCGTACCGTCCAGATCAAATAATACGCAGGATAATTTAAATTCGCTGTTCATTAGACAATGCGTTTAAACGCGGCAATGTAATTGACATCAATGTCTTTACCCAAGCTGAATTGCTTGGTCATCGGGTTGTAGCTGATGCCGACCATGCCTTGTAATTCCAGACCTGCGGCGCGTGCTGATTGGCACAGCTCAGACGGTTTGATAAAGGTTTTATAATCGTGCGTGCCTTTGGGCAGCATTTGTAAAACGTATTCAGCGGCGGCAATCGCTAATAAATAGGCTTTAGGATGACGGTTGAGCGTGGAGAAAAATACCATGCCGTCAGGTTTAACCAGTTTGGCACAAGCGGCAATAATCGAACCTGCATCGGGAACGTGTTCCAGCATTTCCATGCAGGTGACATGATCAAAACTTTCAGGTTGTTCAGCGGCTAATTCTTCCACGCTGATGATTTGATAACGCGCGTTGACACCTGTTTCCAAGCCGTGCAAATCAGCAACATCAATCAAGTCTTCGCTTAAATCAATACCCAGCGCGTCCGCGCCTTGTTTGGCTAAACCCTCGGTCAGAATTCCCCCACCACAACCGACATCCACTACGCGCTTACCTGCTAGGTCGGCGTATTGTTGGATAAATTGCAGACGTAACGGGTTGATGTCATGCAGAGTTTTAAATTCACCCTGCAAGTCCCACCAGCGTTCTGCCATTGAGCCAAATTTATGAATTTCGTGTAAATGTACGTTAGTTGCTGTCATTGTGTTGAACCGTATTTGTTATTGGCTATAGTGTACTATAACACTAGGTTATTAGTCATGATTTAGCTGTGTAAGTCGGACTGATGGAGGTGACGCAGTGTCGGGATTGAAAAATCCGCTGGTTATGATAACAAAACTATGGATTGGGAAATAAAAAAGCGTAGTGCGGGTGTGGCTGAACGGAATCAAAACTCATGATTTTTGACTCCGCGTGTCAATATCGTATTACCCAAAGCGTTACAAAATCCCTACCGCATGACGTAAGCGCAACCGCGCCAGTGCCATATCATAACGGGCGTTATTGAGATTATCGTGGCTGGTGAGCCGTGAATTTTCAGCGGCTAATACTTCGGTGTGGATGCTTAAACCTTGTTGATAACGATCGGTAGCGACTTTAACATTCTCATCAGCTAGGTTGATGGTTTTTTCAGCGGTGGCGAGACGTTTTTTAGTTTCTTCAATTTCCAGCCACGCTTGGCGTACTTGCAGCATCATAAGACTGCTTAAATCATCCCGTTGTTCTTTCAGGGCAATGGCTTGACTTTTCAGGGCGTCGGTTTTGTGTCCTGTACTGCCGTCAAATAATTTCCAGTCCATATTGATACCTGCCACCCATAAACCTTCATGCGCCTGATAGCGGTTTTGCTGGTATTGATAGCCGCCATTGACATTGACTTGCGGTAAGCGCGTGGCGTTGACGCTTGCCGCTTGTTGTTCGAGCGCGTCGATTTGCGCGTTGACTACCGTGAGTTCGGGGCGTTGTTTGAGCGCGTTGCGGGTTAATTCCTCCAGTGTACCCGTCGGCGCATCGGGCAGATGTTCATCCAGACTGACTTCGGCGGTTAAGGTTCTATCCAGCAAACGGTTGTATGAGGATTTGGCATTATCGAGCTGGAGATTGACTTTGGTCTGTTGCTGTTCGGCATTGGCGAGTTCAACGGTGGCGGCTAATACGTCATTACTGGCGACGATGCCTTGGTCAAAACGATCCAGCACGTCTTTACTGTCGGCGCGTAAACTGTCAACGTGACTTTGCGCCACATTCACCGCGCTTTTTGTCCGCAACACGGCGATATAGGCTTCGGCAACCTGCATTTTAAGATTCAGTTCGCTGGTGGCTTCCTGTTGCTGTGCCGCTTCTACGCTGGATTCAGCGGATTTAATATTATTGTCAATGCGACCGCTGGTATACACAGGCATCGTGACCATTGCCTGCGCTTTCGCACTGCCCGCCTGAGCAGTGGCAAATTGCGCGGTGTCGCCGCCGCTGATATTGGCAATCGCGGTCGGCGATTGATTGTATTGCGTATAGCCTGTATTGATATTGAGTTCAGGCAAGCGTTGCCCTTGTGCGGATTGCAGTTGCTGTTCTGATGCGGTGGTATTGGCTTCGGCGGCTTTCATCTGGTGATTACGTTCCAGTGCGGTTGTCCACGCGGCGGTTAAGGTTTCGGCAACCGTTACAGGCGCACTCACCACGATAATGAAACCCAGCGCGGCAGCGACATAATCAGGATTGCGCGGCATGAAGAATTCCCCGCAAATAAAAGGTAGTGGCTGATTCGCATAACGCGGTTTTTTCAGCTTCGGTCGGCGCGGCTTGTATGCCCAATAAACAGCGAAAATGTAAATCGCCTTTCAATAAACTAAAAAACGCATCGGCGGCAAAATGCGTATCGGGGATGTAAAAACAGCCTGTATTCTGCAATTGTTGCAGATAATTTTCCAATTGCGTTAATGCCAGACGCGCCCCATTGTCATAAATCAATTGCCCCAATTCGGGAAATTCATGACTTTCCGCCACTACTAAACGGTACATTGCCAACCCGTCGGCTGAATACAGCAATTCAACAAACGACGCGGCGATTTTTTGCAAGGTCTGCTCGGCATTATCGTCTTCCGATAAAGTGATGCTCTGTAATAACGAGGTGCATAACTCGCTGACCACAGCCGCGAATAATTCATTTTTGCTGGTGAAATGATTGTACAGCGTGGCTTTGGACACGGGCGCGGCGGCGGCAATTTTATCCATACTGACACTGCGATAGTTATGCGTTAAAAATAACCGCGTAGCCGCCTGCACGATGGCGCGGCGTTTAGATTCGATAACTTCAGACATTTTGATAACAACACTTGCTTAATTGAGAAGATAATTTAGAATAAACTAAACCGTTCAGTTTATCAAGGTCGTTTATGAAGCGTTTGTTCACCCTATTAGTTATCAGTGTATTGGTTATCGGCTCCGCCTTTTTTTTGTTTCGCTGGATAATGGAGCGGCAGAATTTTGAAAGCACCGATAATGCGTATTTAAAAGCCAATCAGGTATTAATTACCCCGCAGGTCAACGGCACTATCACGCAATTGTTAATGGAAGATAATCAAAGCGTCAAACAAGGCGACCTGCTCGCCGTCATTGATGACCGTGATTATCAGGCTAAACTTGCGGTTGCCGAAGCGCAGGTTGCCGAAGCACTAGCCCACGTTGAACGCTTACACGCCAACAAAAACACCCAGCACGCCAATATCGCCAGTGCAGGTGCCGCTGTGTCAGCGGTTGAAGCGAAACGCCAACAGATTAATCAGGATTTAAAACGTTTTAACGCGCTGATTGAACGCGGCTCTGCCCCGCGCCAGTCGCTGGATAAAATAGCATCAGAAGCCAAACAAGCCACCGCTGAATTGCGCGGTTCACAAGCCGCCGTCACCGCGCAGCAAAAACAGCTCAGCGGTTTTGACAGTGAAATAGCCGAAGCCGAAGCGCGTGTTAAACAAGCGATTGCGCACGTTGAACTGGCAAAACTGGATGTAGAACACACACAGATTCGTGCGCCGTTCACAGGTGTAATCGGGCATAAAGGCGTACAAATCGGCTCACACGTTCAAACAGGCATGGCTCTCGCCTATCTTATGGAAACGGGTAAAATCTGGACAGAAGCCAATTTTAAAGAAACCCAATTGCAGCACATGAAAATCGGGCAACCTGTTGATATTCATATTGATGCCTATCCCGATGTAAAATTCACTGGTAAAGTGGCCAGTTTTTCCCCAGCCAGCGGTTCAGAATTCAGTATTTTACCGTCCGAAAATGCCACGGGTAATTTCACCAAAATCGTGCGCCGTGTGCCTGTAAAGATTGTGTTTGATAATCAAAACAATTGTTCAACGACTGCCAGTCCTCTAAAGGACTGGCAGTCGTGTCCTGAAAGAAAATTAAAATCTGGCTTGTCGGTCACTGTTAAGGTGCGAGTTAAAAATCCATGACAGGCGTAAATGAAACAGGCGAAAAAACCCTCACCACAGGCGAATGGATTGGTTTTTTCAGCATGGCAGTCGGCGTATTTATGGCGGTGCTGGACATTCAAATCGTCGCCAGTTCGTTGCAGGAAATTCAGGCAGGATTATCCGCCACGCAAGATGAAATCGCGTGGGTGCAAACCTCTTATCTCATCGCCGAAGTCATTATTATCCCGCTGTCAGGCTGGCTGGGGCGGGTATTTTCCACGCGCTATTTATTCGTATTATCGGTCGGCGGTTTTACGCTCGCCAGTTTAGCGTGTGCGTTTGCGTGGAATTTGCCGTCCATGATTGTGTTTCGTTGCATTCAGGGTTTTCTCGGCGGCGCGATGATTCCGATGACCTTCACCGTAATTTTCATGCTGTTTCCGCCGCGTCTGCAATCGTCTATGACCATTGTGCTGGGCTTGATTGTCACCATGGCTCCTACTATTGGCCCCGTGTTAGGCGGTTATTTAACGGATTCTTACAGTTGGCAATTGTTGTTTTTAATCAACGTGATTCCGGGTTTTCTGGTGTGCTTTTTTGTCTGGCGATTTTTGGACATTGATAAACCCGACTGGGCATTGTTGCAGAAAATAGATTTTGTCGGTATCGGCTTGATTGCCTTGTGTTTGGGTTGTATGCAGTTTGTGCTGGAAGAAGGCGCACGCGACCAATGGTTTGAAGATAATTTAATTGTCGCCTTGACCACTATAGCCACACTGAGCGGCGTGGCGATGTTGTGGTGGGAATTAAAAATTGCCCACCCGATTATTGATTTACGCGCCTTTAAGAATCGTAATTTTGCCGTCGGTTGCGCTTATAGTTTTGTGCTGGGCATAGGGCTATACACCATCATTTATTTAACGCCGATTTATTTAGCCAGTGTTAAAGGCTTGAACAGCTTGCAGATTGGCTATTATTTAATGGTGGTCGGTTTGTTTCAATTGCTGTCCGCATTTGTGGCAGGCCCTTTGGAAAAGAAAATAGATTTGCGCGTCATGCTGGGCTTGGGTTTCGGTTTATTTGCGTTGGGTTCGTGGTTGAATGGCGAACTCACCGCTGAATCGGGGTATTGGGAATTTTTTCTGCCGCAGGCGATACGCGGCGGCGCGTTGATGCTGTGTTTTTTGCCGATTAACACGCTTACTTTAGGTTTACTGCCTGTTGAAGAAGTCAAAAATGCCAGCGGTTTATATAACTTAATGCGCAATTTAGGCGGGGCAATCGGCTTGGCGGTGGCAAATACCCAAATGCAGTATTTAACCAAAGCGCATTATGCAACGCTGCGCGAATCAGTCACGGCAACCGCCGCGCCTGTGCAGGAGTTGCTTTATGGTTTAGAACAAACCATGCACAACGCTTTACTTGCCGACCCCAGTGCCGCCGCCTTAGCACAACTCAATGGCTTGGTATTGCGTGAAGCCGAAGTCATGACCTTTAATAACTTGTTTCAAACGATTGCCTGCATCTTTTTCGCTTCATTATGCGTCGCGCCATTTTTACAAAAAGTCGATGCTGAAAAAGCCGCCTCGTTGCCGATGGATTGACAATCAAGACAAACAAGGTACGGCAATTACGCTAAAATACCGCAACAACAAGCCAAAACGGGACATATCCAATGAAAACAGTAGCGTTATACAGCATTAAGGGCGGTGTCGGTAAAACCTCCAGCGCAGTTAATCTGGCGTTTAATGCGGCGCGTAGCGGCTATCGAACCTTGATATGGGATTTAGATCCGCAAGCGGCGAGCAGTTATTATTTTCGTATTCAGCCTAAAGTAAAAGGCGGCAGCAAGGATTTAATCGCAGGTAAACGCCCGCTGGATGGGCTGATTAAAGCCACTGATTTTGATAAGCTGGATTTATTGCCTGCTGATTTTTCCTTTCGTAATATGGATTTGGTGTTAGATACCAAGAAGAAACCGACGCGACAGCTGAAAAAATTACTCGCGCCACTGGCAAGCGACTATGATTTTGTGTTCTTGGATTGTCCGCCTAACATCTCGTTATTATCGGAAGCGGTGTTTGAAGCGGTGGATGTGTTGCTGTCGCCGATTATTCCGACCACGCTGTCAATCCGCACACTGGAACAGTTACAAAAATTTATCACCGATAATGAGCTGACTCATTTAGCCTTGTTGCCGTTTTTTTCGATGGTGGACAGACGCAAAAAAATGCACCTCGACATCATGGCGCATCTCAGTGAAACCTACCCGAACACCTTAAACACAGCGATTCCTTATGCCAGCGATATTGAGCGCATGGGTCTGGAGCGCAAACCATTAGGGGCGTATAGTCATAACGGCAAGTCTATCAATGCTTATAATGAATTATGGCAAGAGATTCTGACTTGCATCGACACTCCTTGAGTCACCGCTATCGACAACTAACATCATGACACAATCACTTTCTGGCAACATTCATTCTGAGCAATTCTTACAGCACCAGCTGCAAGAAGTCATCACACTGTTAGAAAAACAGGAGCTGGAAAAGTCACTGGTTCATAGAGACATCTCAACCACTGATTTGATTGAAACCGTGCTGCATAAACAACAGCAAACCCGCCTACAGGAAAAATTCGCCCAATTACACCCTGCCGATATTGCCGCCATTCTGGAATCATTGCCGCTGGATCAACGGCATATCGCATGGGATGCGATTAAAACCGCGCACGAAGGTCAGGTATTATTAGAAGTGTCCGACGCGGTACGGCAAACGCTGATTTCAGGCATGGAGGCGGAAAAATTAGCCAGTGTTGCCAGCCAACTCAATACCGATGAAATAGCCGACATCGCCGCTGATATTCCTAAACGGGCGATGCTGAAAATTCTGCGCTCGTTAAACAGTCAGGAGCGTAATGAATTAAATGCCATTTTGGCATATCCCGATAATCAAATCGGCGCATTGATGGACTTCGGCATGATTACTATTCGGAATGACCTGAATTTAAAAGCCGTACTCGCCTATATTCGCAAACTGGGTAAATTGCCTAGTCACACCGATAAATTATTTGTGGTTAATCAACACGATGTGGTGCAGGGCGTATTGCCGTTGCAACGCTTATTAACCCACCGCCCTGCCCTGCAAGTGGCTGATGTCATGGTCACGGATTTTGTCAGTTTTCAGGTCGATCAGGACACAGCGGAAGCCGCGCGTGCCTTTGAACGCTATGATTTAATTTCCGCGCCCGTAGTGGACAGTGACGGTAAGTTACGCGGTCGGTTGTGTATTGACAGCATTTTAGATTTTGTCCGTGAAAAATCCGATGATGATTTACTCATTCAGGCGGGGGTCGGTGAACAGGAAGATTTATTTTCCAGCGTGTGGAAAAGTGCCAGAAACCGCTGGGGCTGGTTGCTGATTAACATCGTCACCGCGTTTGCTTCCACGCGTATTATCGGCTTGTTTGAAGACGTAATTTTACAGTTAGTCGCATTGGCATCACTGATGCCGATTATTGCCGCCATGGGCGGAAATACGGGCAATCAAACCAGTATGCTCATTATCCGCTCCTTGGCATTGGGACAGATTACCTCTACCAATGTCTGGCGAATGATTAAAAAAGAACTCACACTGGCGGTCATTAACGGCGTGTTCATCGGTTGCATTATCGGCTTGTTCAGTTTGTTGCTGTATCGGGATGTCGCACTGTCGGGAGTCATGGCAGGGGCGATGTTTATTAATCTCATCGTTGCGGTAGTAGTCGGTCTGGTTATTCCCTTGGCGCGGCATAAATTCGGTTATGATCCCGCCGTCGGCACCAGCGTTATTCTCACCGCCATCACCGATTCAATGGGATTTTTTATTTTCCTGGCGTTGGCGAGTGTGTTCTTAATCAAGTAGGGGCGGCAGGCTCTTTGTCCGTCATTATTCGTGCGCGATAAAAACGGTGGGCAAAAGCCCTACAAACGCGTCTTGTGACTTTTAACAGCGCGTGTTTCCAAGGTGCGGTTCTCAAAAAATTTCAAGCCTTTAAATGTGACCCAGCCGACTATCACCAGCCCTATGGTGAATAAAGCATACGACGCTTCCCAAGGCAGTCCTTGCGTCATCATCGAGTATTCCGACATCCCGCCCACCCCAGCCAACAAATTCAGCGGCATAAAAATAACGCTGATAATAGTGAGGCGTTTAATGTCTTTGTTCTGGTTGATGTTGATAAAACCAACGGTCGCATCCATTTGAAAATTGATTTTATTAAACAAAAACGCGGTATGTCCGTCCAGCGATTCAATGTCACGCAAAATTTCGCGTACATCTTCACACTGCACTTTGGACAAAAATTTACCGCGCATTAAAAACGACAACGCGCGGCGGGTATCCAGCACATTACGGCGGATGCGTCCGTTCAAATCTTCCTCGGCAGCAATGGCGGCGAGAATGTTTGCCGCTTCTTCATCGGTCATCTGCGATTTGAACACTTGCCGACCGACTTCTTCCAGTTCGGTATAGACATCTTCCAGCGCGTTCGCCGAATACTCCACCTCGGCGGCATACAAGTCGAGCAATACGTCTTTGGCATCGGTCACATAACCTGACTGAGCGCGGGCGCGTAAGCGTTGCAAACGAAACACGGGCAATTCTTTCGCGCGTACTGAAAACAGCATATCTTCATTCAGTACAAACGCCACCGCAACGTTGCCCGATTCATCTTTACGATCCAGTAAAAAATCGGAATGCAGATGAATTTCGCCATTATCTTCCACATAAAACCGCGCACTGGATTCCAAATCGGTTAAATCACGCGGATTGGGCAGTTCTACGCCAAAAATATCTTCTGCCCATGCCAGATGCTCATCTTCTGGCATCACTAAATCAATCCAAATCGGCTTAACGCGGGCTAAATCGTCTTTGGAATCTATCGGAATTTGTCGCAAGCGTCCCTCGTACAAATCAAATACCCGAATTCTCATGTTACGAGTGCGCTGCTTAACGTCAGTCTGCCCGTCTGTATGGGGCTGTGCGGACATCGCCAAACGGATGCTTTCTCTGCGTTCGGCACGAACCAACGACCAGAGAATAAACCTGTCATCGGCAGAAGAAGCCTCCAGAATACTCGCCACTGCCTCGGCATCCAGTTGCTCAAACAGCCGTTGTATATCAACTAAATTTTGTTTGCGTACCAGACTTTCTACTATTTTATGTTTAGCGAGAATATTTTTTATGTCCAGCAAGTGATTTTGCAGGTATTCAGAATCGTGCATTTGTTTTACCTTATGTACCAACGTAATGCGTTGCCGGTTTTATTTTTATTATCAATGAAGGAGATGTTATGGATTTTCAATGCGACACCGTTAAGGTATCTGGCAAAGATGCACTGGCGACTTATCAACGCCTAAAAGCCACGGCTGATATTATTCCTGTGATTTTAGGTGATGACGATGATCTTGCTTCAATGGCTGAAGCCGCAGATTATATCACCGAGTCATTTAGCCAACTATTGCAACAGGCAGAAAACATAGACGCAGCGGACTGGTTCGATAAACGTCAGGCTCAAGATGCCGAATACTATGATTTAACCACAGGCGAGTGGCAGGACGACGCATCCTCTGCCGACTCTATTTCTGTGCATTTGGACATTCTGACAGGCGAACCTAAACCCGAAGTGAATATTGCCCTCGTACCCGTACCGAAAAGCTGGATGATACCTGCATTTTTAAAAATCGGCGGCTGGAATGAATGCCCGACTGCCGCCGAACACGCCGCTATTTTTAAATATTGGGATGAACGTTACGGCATCACCGTAGCGGGTATCACCGCCGATGTCATTGAACTGGAAGTACAACGCCCGCCAACCACACGCGAACAAGCCTTACAACTCGCCGAACAACAATTCATTTATTGTCCCGATATTGTCTATCAAGGCACACAAACCATTGCCGCCTTAGCCTCAACCTTATTGAATGGACGCGTGTGGTTTTTTTGGTGGGATTAATAATGACGCATTAGCCAGTACCGCCCTGTTACGCCCCTGTTCTTTTGCGTGGTACAACACCTGATCGGCGGATTTCAACAACATTTCAGCGGTATCGCCTTCGCGTGGAATAAGAGCCGCCACACCGATACTGGCAGTCACACAGCCATAATCAGACAGGGCGTGTGGCAATGCCAAGGCGTGCAGTGCCGCACACACTTTCTCGGCAATACGCAGGGCGTGTTCACCATCGGTGGCGGGCGCAATAAAGACAAATTCCTCGCCGCCATAACGGGCAACCACATCGCCAGTACGACACACAGTCGCCGCAAATACAGTGGCAACCGTACGCAAGCAGTCATCACCCGCTTGGTGTCCGTAGTGATCGTTATATTTTTTGAACCAGTCAACATCCAGCAATGCTACAGCCAACGGTTGATTCAAGCGCGACGCACGCTCCCACTCGCTCGCCAGCACATCATCAAAATGGCGGCGGTTGGCAATGCCTGTCAACGCATCGGTAATACTCAATGTTTCAAATTTTCGATTGAGTGCGTGCAGTTCTGCAGTGCGTTCTGCTACGCGGGCTTCTAATAGGCGTTCAGATGATTGCAGATGTTCGACTAAGTGTTGCTGAGCCATTAATACTTGGCTTTGCGCTTCTTCTTTTTGTCGGCGAATCAAGTTAAAACGATCCGCCAAAGCAAAGGCAAGCAGCAGCATTTCCAGAGCCGAACCAATCTGCATTGCATTAATAGTAACAAAATTGCTGGGTAGCAAATCCAGAATCATCAGCGCATTCAGTGCCGTAGAAAAACACAAAATGAAAGAAGCAACCACAAAAAAATAAGCACTGCGCTGTCGCTTGAAGGCACAGAAAAAGCCAATCCCGATAATAAGCAATACCGTCGCAAGATAAAGCACAATAGCGGGTTGAACAAACGTTTGTAAATCAATGATGAAGGCAACAACCGACAGCAGATAGACTCCGATAAGTGCCTTAAGAAATTGATCAATTTTCGGAATAAAGGTGTCTGTATTTAACATACGCCGCATAAAAAGCAGCCACGCCACACCCATAAATGAGTCGAGAATCAGCGAGGACATATCCGACCACTGCGTGGTATTCGGCCATAACAATTCCTTGCTCAAGCCGTTTTGCGTAGCAATAACCAGTGCCATCAAAGTAACAAAGCTGACATACAGCAGATACAGCGCATCGCGTAAGGCAATGAACAGCAATAGATTGAATAAAATCATTGCAGTCGCCATGCCGAAATACCACGCCTGCACCAGATAATCGTTGCGCTCATAGCGATGAAAAGCCTGCGACTCCCACAGTCGGGCAGGAACAATAATGACATCGGCGGCTTGAAGCCGCAGATAAAGCACCTGTTCGGCGTGTGCTGGCAAGGTAATCGGAAAAACAAAAAAGCGATTAGGATAGGGGCGCGTTGTCAACGGCTGCGCTAAACCTGTCGTGAGCGATTGGTACGCCCCATTTGCCATCGGTTGATAAAACTGCACATTGCTCAGCAACGGATAACCAATTTCCAACAGCCGTTCAAGGGGATAATCGCTTGCGTTGCGTAACGTCAGCCGTAACCAATAAGCAGAACGGCTGAAATCAAGGTTAATCGCTTCCCCCGCAGGAAAATCGGTTTTGAAGCGAGCGGCAATATCAGCTTTTTGTACATCGGTGTGTGTCAACATCAAGCTGGGGTCTTCAAACACGGCAAAATATTCCGTCAATGACATCGGCATCTGTTTAGATTGACTTACCTCTAGGATGTTATCCGCTGCAAAAACGTCACTCACCAGCAACTGCAAGCCCATCAGGGTAAGAAAAATAAAGCAGCGTAATCTGTCGTTAAAGTTCATCGGGATGTGGTAAGCCTATTTGTACTATGTTAATCTGGACAGGCTAAGGCATTGTCCTTAGTGAAGCAACGCGAAATGCTTCGCGTATTTCAATATTTATTTATTAAGGTGATAACAATGGCAGAATGGCGCAAAGTAGCTAAAGCATTTGCTTTAGGCGATGGACATATTTCACAAAAAGAAGTAGAAATTCTTCGTAAAGAAATTCTGGCTGATGGCGAACTTTCTAAAAGTGAGCTGGCTTTTTTACATGAAATCAAAGCTGAAGCCACCTCATCTGTTAAATTGTTGGATGAGTTGATTGCTGAGTGTGAAGCAATCGCCAAATAAGCTGTAGTTCTCCACATCAACCACAAGCGGCAAGCCGTTTGTGGTTGACAAGATTAAAAATAAAATTGTAAAAGACGTTGCTTGCAACGTCTTTTTTTTAATTACCGCGTTCTGGGTTTACTCGGCTTGCCCGTGCCACGCTTGCTGTCAGTCGGTTTGCTGGGTTTACCCGTACCGCGTTTGGCATTGTCGGCTTTCACTGGTTTTTTAGTATGGCGAAAATCTTTCTTGCCCGTGTCTTTATGCGGCGCGTTTTTCTTCGGTGCATCAATCACTTTCAACGACACAGGTTCATAACCCGTATCTGCGATACGCGGAATCTGGCGTTTCAATAACTTCTCAATTTCCACCAATAAATACGCATCTTCGGGGCAGACCAACGAAATCGCCGAACCCGACGCACCCGCACGTCCTGTGCGTCCGATACGATGAATATAATCTTCCGCCACTTGCGGCAAATCAAAGTTGATAACGTGCGGCAAATCATCAATATCCAAACCGCGTGACGCAACATCAGTCGCGACCAATACCTGTACTTTGCCCGTTTTAAAATACTCCAGAGCTTTATTACGCGCTCCTTGGGTTTTATCGCCGTGCAAGGCAACGGTGCGGATGCCGTCTTCTATCAGTTGTTTTTCCAAACGGTCTGCGCCATGTTTGGTACGCACGAACACCAGCACCTGCTTCCAGTTGTTGCTGCCGATAAGATAAGAAATCAACTCGCGTTTGTATTCTTTGCCGATGCCATAAATAAGTTCGGATACATTCTCGGCGGTCGCATTTTGTTTGGCAACCGCGACTTCGACAGGATTATTCAGCAACTGCGCGGCGAGGGCTTTCACGCCATTGGGTACGGTCGCGGAAAATAATACCGTTTGCCGTTGCTTGGGCAGCAAGGTCATGATTTGTTTAATGTCAGGTAAAAAACCCATGTCCAGCATACGGTCGGCTTCGTCCAGCACCAGATATTCCACATTGCCCAGATTAACCACGCGCTGATTAATATGGTCGATTAAACGTCCTGTGGTGGCGATAACAATGTCACAACCACGGCGCAATTGGCGGGTTTGCTGTCCGATACTCGCACCGCCGACCACTAATTCCGCGTGTAACGGCGACAACGCGCCGTAAGTCTGCACACTTTCATACACTTGTGCGGCAAGTTCACGGGTCGGCACTAAAATCAATGCGCGTATGCGGCGCGGCGTTTGTTGCGGGTTAAAGGTTTCGGTGAGTTTTTGTAATAACGGCAGAGTGAAACTGGCAGTTTTACCCGTGCCTGTTTGCGCGCCTGCCAGTACGTCTTTGCCCGCTAAAATTAACGGAATCGCTTGTTCTTGAACAGGCGTGGGCGTAGTGTAGCCTTGTTCGGCTATGGTTTTTAATAAGGTTTCGGATAAACCGAGTTTGTTGAAGCTCATAAGTGATTTTTTCTAGGTGGTTTAGTGTGTTGTATGGCGCGGCGCGCCGAGACTGCATTCCCACGCGGCGCGTGGGAACGAGACTAATGAAATGAACTTCTAGGTATTGAGTATCTTGTCTAACACTTTTTGCCCGTCTGATATAGCTGACATGGTTCTAGTAAATGGTATCTTGCGACCTAGAATTTGCTTTATTTCACTTGCCGTTAAAGGTTGCTCTAAGATAGTAAAGTCTTCCAATTTTTGATAGTGTGTTTCATCTTTGTCACCGTCGTAATCCCTTACAAGGGTCTGTCCTGTTCCTATCCCATAGGCAATAATACCTACTCGATTTTCATATAGAAAAACTACATCTCCCTTTTTAATTCTATTAATATTAGTTTTCCAATCGCCATAAAAAGCAGCTGCAATTCCTTCTCTTAGCATTTTTTCTTGGTCTTCGTCGCAACTTCGCTTATTGGTGTTCAAAATATGAAAATTACTGTTTTTTTGCCCTTCTATATCATCTGGTATCGAATCCAATTCTTTTTCTGCAATACCAACGCCTTCCTCAATCAACATCAACATCATTTCTTGCCTAGACAAAGAGAGTTGTTCAGCCAGTTCTTCAATAAAAAGATGCAGTTGTTTAGGTAATCGTACGGTTGACGCTATAAGCTCTTGTTTAACAGTTTTTGTATCATGAATTCTTTTTTTTAGGCTACTCATTTTGTTTTATCTCCGTGGGTTTATTGTTTGTACGGGAGACAGCATAGCATGAATAAAAAATTAATCATAAAAAATTCTATAAAGATTCAATAATTTTTCTCGTTCCCACGCGCCGCGTGGGAATGCAGTCTAGGCGCGCCGCGCCACACAGCCATCATACTACCATTCCATAAAAACAGGCATCAACCCCTCTAACCCTGCGTAATTCCTAGCACTAGAATATCGCCAATGCTCAGGCTTATCGACATACCCCCCGTTTCACAGGATTAAAATGTATGTAGCCAACTTTCATCGTTCCCACGCTCTGGCGTGGGAATGCCTCTGTGGACGCTCCAGCGTCTTCTTAACACACCGCTGGAGCGGTGTCGGATGAATTCCCACGCTGGAGCGTGGGAACTATGAACCCTATTAGGCAATACTGAGCATTCTGTTTGCGTAGTCTTTACCTGCGGTTGTGGGCGGTAAAGCGTGGTGTTCTTGTTTATACAGTTCAATGGTTTCTTCGACTATTGCGCATAATTCAGCAAAAACCTGTTTTTCATCACTGCCATGACAGCCGCCATAAAAAAGACCAGGGCAACTACCGACAAAACAGTGGTCTTCTTCTGACCACTCTACAATTTTTACATAATGGATGGCTGCGTTCATTTTTTTGAATCCTCTATCGCTGCTTTAACTGCATTCTCTTGATAACGTTGCGCATCATCGCCAGTTTGCCCTGAAATAACAACCAGTTTTGCTACATTGGGATGCACGAAATTTCTGTGACTGCCTTTTCCGCCTCGATTGACGAAACCCGCTTGTTCAAGTTCTTTGATTAGCTCTCTGATTTTCTTTGGCATCAATAACCTCGGAATAGTTCACGGTATGGGGTGGAACGTGGAAACGATAAAAACAAAAAAAGAGCCTTGCGGCTCTTTTTCGTTGCCGAGCTAAAAGATGATGTTAGTCTTCTTTTTCAGCTTCTTTAATACTTAAACGCACACGACCTTGACGGTCTATTTCCAAGACTTTGACTTTAACGACATCGCCTTCATTCAAACGGTCGCTGACTTTGTCAACGTGTTCGTCGGAAATTTGTGAGATGTGAACCAAGCCGTCTTTGCCGGGTAGGATGGTGACGAATGCGCCGAAGTCCATTAAACGAACCACTTTGCCTTCGTACACTTTACCGACTTCTACTTCTGCGGTGATTTCTTCGATTAAGCGGCGGGCTTCTTCACCTGCGGCTTTATCAACTGAGGCAACTTTAACAACGCCGTCATCGGTTAAATCAACGCTTGCGCCTGTTAGTTCGGTAATGTTGCGGATAGTTGCGCCGCCTTTGCCGATGACTTCACGGATTTTGCTTGGATCGATTTTGAAAGTGATGATGCGTGGTGCAAAATCAGACATTTGGTTGCGGGTTTCAGCTAAGGCTTTGTTCATTTCGCCTAAGATGTGCAGACGACCTACTTTAGCTTGCGCCAGTGCAGTTTGCATGATTTCTGCGGTGATACCATCAATTTTGATGTCCATTTGCAGAGCGGTGATGCCGTCGATTGAACCTGCTACTTTAAAATCCATGTCGCCAAGGTGATCTTCATCGCCCATGATGTCGGATAGTACGGCAAAGCTGTCGCCTTCTTTAATCAAGCCCATTGCGATACCTGCAACAGGTGTGCTGATGGGTACGCCCGCATCCATTAATGCCAAGCTGCTACCGCACACGGAAGCCATTGAGCTGGAACCGTTGGATTCGGTAATTTCTGATACCACGCGGATGGTGTAAGGAAATTCTTCCATGTTGGGCAATACGGCAAGAATGCCGCGTTTTGCCAAGCGACCATGACCGATTTCGCGGCGTTTTGGTGAACCGACAAAACCTGTTTCGCCCACGCTGTACGGAGGGAAGTTGTAATGCAGCATGAACGGTTCTTTGTATTCGCCAGCCAGTGCATCAATAATTTGTGCATCGCGTTGTGTGCCTAAAGTGGCAACGACGAGGGCTTGGGTTTCGCCACGGGTGAATAACGCTGAACCGTGGGTTCTGGGTAATACGCCTGTGCGGATGCTGATGGGTCTGACTGAATCTAAGGCGCGACCGTCAATACGATGACCGTCTAATACCGCCTGACGTACGATGCTGTATTCAAGGTGTTCAATAATGCCACGGATGTCATTTTCAGCGTAATTGACTGATAATTTTTCGACGACGGCGTTACGAATGCCTTTTAAGTGTTCTTGGCGAACTAATTTTTCTGCGATGGTGTAGGCTTGTTTAATATCAGCTTCTACGGCTTCGGCAACTAATTGTTTTAGTTCGGCATTGGTTTCAGGGGCAACCCATTCGACTACGCCACAACCTGCGGCAGCGGCAAATTCATTAATGGCGTTAATGGCGGTTTGCATTTGTTCATGTCCGAACAATACTGCACCCAGCATGACTTCTTCTGATAAACCAGCGGCTTCTGATTCCACCATCAATACGGCTTGCGCTGTACCTGCAACCACTAAAGTCAGTTGTGATTCTTTTAATGCAGCGGGTGATGGATTTAATAAATATTCGCCGTCTTTATAACCGACACACGCTGCGCCGATTGGGCCATTGAATGGTAAACCAGAGACAGCTAAGGCAGCAGATGCACCTAAAAGGGCAGCAATTTCTGGATCAACTTCTGGGTTAAGCGACACCACGGTAGCAATAATTTGCACTTCGTGGGTGTAGCCTTCTGGGAATAAGGGGCGTATCGGGCGATCAATCAACCGTGATGTTAAGGTTTCTTGTTCGCTTGGTCTGCCTTCGCGTTTGAAAAAACCACCAGGGATTTTACCTGCCGCGTAGGCTTTTTCTTGATAATTGACCGTTAAAGGGAAAAAATCACCGCCAGCAGGTTCTTTTTTACCGACGACTGTGACCAGTAATGATGTACCGTCTACATCAATCATCACTGCGCCGTCTGCTTGACGTGCGATTTCACCCGTTTCTAGCGTAATTTTATGATCGCCGTACTGAAATTCTTGCCTAATAGGATTCACTATGAGGTTCCTTTGTGTAGAGGTTATTAAAATGAGTTTTCACGATGTGTTAAAGCAGAAACGGCACATGTGCGGTACCGTTTCTGTGGAGAGTGTTTTACTTGCGTAAACCTAAACGTTCAATCAATGAACGGTAACGAGCTAGGTCTTTGCCTTTGAGGTAATCCAACAATTTGCGGCGTTGGTTTACCATACGCAACAAACCACGACGTGAATGGTTGTCTTTTTTGTGTTCGGCAAAATGCGGCATCAAATGATTGATGTGTGCTGTCAATAAAGCAACTTGGACTTCGGGTGAACCTGTATCAGTGTCTGATTGACGATACGCTTCAACGACGGCTTTTTTTTGTTCTGCGGTAAATGGCATTGCTTATAATCCCTAAGATTAATTTAAAATGAAAACCGTCAGCTGACGGCTTAAGATAACACTCCACGATAGGGTGTAGAGTTTGGGGGTTCAATCGCTTAGATTGAATAATTTTTTCGGTGATAGTTTACCATTTAAAGTCATTTCTCCCAAACCGAGAAACAGCTCGTTATGATAAATGCGCACCGTGCCTGCTTCTGAATTGTCGTAAGCAATAGTCTGACCGTACTGTATGGCTGTGGACTGTTCGTCCGATAACTGCACGGCGGGTATGGTTTGCAGCGGTTCATCAACGGCCATTAAACAGGCATTTAATTCCTGTGCACTCATAGCGGTTAGCTGTTCAATCGTGCGTGCATTTGCTAACTGAAACTGCCCCGCCTGCAAACGCCGCAACACAGTCACCGTACCGCCGCAACCGAAATAATGCCCAATATCTTCCGCTAAGGAACGGATATAAGTGCCTTTCGAGCAGAACACTTCCAGACTCAGCAAATCGCCAGCAAAATCTAGCAATTTAATTTCGTATAGTGTGATATGGCGGGCTTTACGGTCAATAGTGATACCTTCACGCGCTAATTCATACAGTTTTCTGCCATTATGTTTTAACGCCGAATACATCGGCGGCACTTGGTCAATGTCACCTGTGAAGTGTTGCAAACAAGCGTGAATTTGTTCAAGAGATAAGGGCGGCACAGGCTTAGTTTCCAGCACCGCACCTTCCGCATCGCCCGTATCGGTCATCACGCCTAACAGGATAGTGACCGCATAGCGTTTGTCATCATCCAGCATCATACCCGACACTTTAGTCGCCTCACCAAAACACAGCGGCAATAAACCTGTGGCTAACGGGTCTAAACTGCCCGTATGCCCTGCTTTATTGGCATTAAATAAACGGCGAACTTCCTGCAAGGCTTTATTAGAAGAGACACCGAGGCGTTTATCCAGCAATATAATACCGTGGACATTAAGACCTGATTTGCGTTTGCTCATGGGGATTTAATTAGTTGTAGACATCTTTACGATGCCCGATTTCGATGACTAAAATGACCAGCTCATTATCGTGGATTTGTGCTATCAAGCGATAATCACCAACGCGATACCGCCATAAGCCTTTTAAATCGCCTTGTAATGCTTTGCCATTTGAACGCGGATTATCAATATTCAATAAATCCACTTTTAAAAATTGTAAAATCCTGTCCCTGTCTTTTTTAGTAATTTTTGCTAACGCCTTGAGTGCGACCTTATCAATTTTCACATTCCATTTCATGTAGCATCCTTTCAGCGTCTTCTAGTGATATAAGTTCGGATTCACCACGTTGTAAGCGTTTAATAGCCGCTTCTGCAAGCTGAACATCGTAATAATCTTCTAAAAATTCGGTTAATGCTTGCTCAATAAGCGTATTAACAGGCTTATGCTCCAGTTCTGCAATATGCAGAAACGGCTTTTCTAAATGTTCAGGTAAGGTAATCATGGTTCAGCCTCAAGCCTTAGCTTGCTTATGTAGCTCTAACATCTCTGTTAGACGCGCTATATCTTGTTTTAGATGTCCGATAGTTTCGTCTTTATGCGTGTTAATCAATTGTAGTTTTTGAATTTCAAAGGCTAATTCCATTGATGAACCAAAATTTATATTATGACCATCACCGTTGTTAGTATTATCGCCACTGATTAAACAAATATGTCTACCAGCAACAGGCATTAATTCCATTAAATCCACATCCAATATTTCAGCAATTTGTTCCAGCTTTGGATTAAAAGACTTGGTTTCCCCACGTTCGATTTTTGAATAACCATTCACCGACATCTTCAACTTTTCTGCCATCTCTTCCTGTGACCAATTCTTAGACTCGCGGATAAAACGTATTTTTTCGTGAACTTTCATTAAATCACCACAATTTGGGTAGGAATAACCACTGTTAGTTGATTGTATAGCATTGGTAAGGATTTGATAATACATCTGTAGTTAATTTCAATTTTAAGGTAGAAAAATGGCTCAAATTTATCGTGCAAAATGTCTTGATTGTAAGCATGAATGGACTAGCAGGGCTGGGTATGGGACTCCAGACAAATGTCCAAAATGTAACAGCACTAGAGTTTCCTGTTCCCCCATTCCTTCATAAAATATTTATGTTATGAGTGAAGACAATGATAAAACAAGCTACTTCAAAATGTCAGAAACAGTAGATAATTTTTAGCTAGAGCAATGACGAAAAAGAAAAACGGTAGCAGGTCTTAAAACTTAAGCAATAACAACTCAGAACAGGTATTGATATGAAAGAACATGAAGACGTGGAAAAATTTCAAAGAAACATTGATAAAGAATTAGAACGTGCAGAAAAAAAAGACGAAGAAGAACAAAGAGAACAAGTACAACAAGTAGTAAGTCAAGCAATTGATGCTTTTAATGAGCTACCAGAAACCCCAAAAACTCTGGCTCAGAGCGTGGCAGCAGGTGCGCTAATCGGCAATTTCATACCAATACCCGGTGTTGGAGCAGGTATTGGCGCATTAGTTGGCGGTGCTGTTGGCTTGTGGCGACTTAAAAACAAGTAAAATTGAGTCAAGTGGCAAACACGATAAGATGCGCTACATAGGATGATATGACGATTAAAGCCATCGTGAGGCAACTCTCGATGGCTTTTTATTGTTAGCTGACAAACTTGAACGAAAACAGTATGAGGGTATGGTCATGCGTGAATCTTATGATTTTTCAAAATCAGTCAAAAATCCCTACGCAAAACGGCTTAAAAAACAGGTTACTATTCGTCTTGATGAGGAAACTATTGCTTACCTCAAGGAAATGGCGGACACAGAAGGTATTCCTTATCAGAGCTTGATAAATTTGTATCTCCGCGATTGTGCAAACGAACATAGGCAATTGGAAACAACGTGGGGATGAAGTGCGTAGCTATAGGTCGGGTTAGTGTAACGTAACCCGACAAATTCGTTGGTTAAGTCGGGTTACGGCAAGCCTAACCCGACCTACCTAGCTATTTACCAACAAATTCACTAACAGCAATACCCGCTTGTTTCAAAATAGCGCGTAATGTACCTTCGGGCATATCGCCTGAATGGTTGGGAATCGTGGTATAGCGATTAGTAGTCGCGTTGTACCAGATTTCATGACTCCCAGCCGCTTGTCTATCGAGCTTAAAGCCTAGCTGTTTTAACCTCTGAACAATATCACGGTAACGAAAACCGCCTAATTGCCCCATTAGTTATTTACGACCAATGGGTAATCAAATGAATCCGTTATTCCTTTAAGCTGTAATACAGAGTCACGCTCCGCTTGGACTTGCAACAACTGTTTGGCAACATCGGAAGCAATCGTTAATGTTTCTGCTAACGTCTGCCCCTGAACAACCAAGCCTTGAATATCATCCGAAGTGGCTAGATAAAAGCCTTCGGGCAGTTTTTCAATGTGCAAATTCACCAGATATTCCATTGTAAACTCCTATAATTCATTTTCTTATATCAGCGGCGTAAGTTGGGCTGCCGTTTTTTGGCAACCCAATATAAACCCAATATATATGCGGATTTTGTTGGGTTGGCTATCGCCCGCCCAACCTACGCGACTACGAACTTTTATCCACGTCATGCACCACCACATCACTCAACAATTCCGCGACGCGCATTCCTGTATCAAACGAGGTGTCGTAGTGAAAACGCAGCGTGGAGATGTGGCGTAAACGCATACGTTTGGCAAGTTCGTGGCGTATCATCGGAGCTAGTTCGTTGAGCAATTTAACGTTGTCTTTTTTAGCTTGCTCATCAGCATTAAGTACCGTGACATAAATTTTTGCCACGGCTAAATCTTTGCTGACCACGACTTCGTTAATGGTGACAAAACCTAAACGTACATCTTTAACATCACGTTGCAAAACAAGCGACAGCTCTTTTTGCATTTGTGAAGAGACGCGGGCATTACGCCCGAATTCTTTTGCCATGATTACAGTTCCCGTTTAACTTCGGTGCGTTCAAAGACTTCGATTTGATCGCCAACACGGACATCGTTGTAGTTTTTCACACCGATACCGCATTCTATGCCCATTTTAACTTCGGCAACGTCATCTTTGATACGGCGTAAAGATTCCAGCTGACCTTCATAAATAACAACATTGTCACGCAGTACGCGAATCGGTAAATTACGTTTAACAAAGCCGTCAACGACCATACAACCTGCAATCGCGCCAAATTTAGGTGATTTGAACACGTCACGCACTTCGGCAAGACCGACGATGGTTTCTTTGATTTCAGGAGCTAACATACCGCTGATCGATTTTTTAACTTCGTCTATCGCTTCATAAATGATGCTGTAGTAATGTAAGTCGATGCCTTTTTCTTCAATCATTTTTCTAGCGGTCGCATCGGCACGGACGTTGAAGCCCATGAGAATTGCGCCAGAGGCTAAAGCCAGATTGGCATCGCCTTCGGTAATGCCACCCACGCCACCATAAACGACTTTAACTTCCACTTCGTCATTGGATAAGCCGACTAATGAACTGCGCAGAGCTTCTAAACTGCCTTGTACATCGGTTTTTAACACTAAGTTGACACAAGCCAATTCGCCTGTGGTCATGCGTGAGAATACTTCATCCAATTTAGCAGCTTGTTGTGCGGCATGACGGGTGAATTTTTTGCGGTCTTCACGATGTTTTGCCAAGTCTTTGGCAACCCGTTCGTTTTGTACCACTAAGAATTCATCACCTGCATTCGGTGTGCCTGATAAACCTAGAATTTCAACAGGTTCACAAGGGCCCGCTTCTTTAATGGGTTTGCCGTTTTCATTGAACATGGCGCGAACGCGACCGTATTCATGACCGCATAACACCATTTGTCCGCTTTCCAGTGTGCCTTTTTGAATCAATACCGTAGCCACTGCACCGCGTCCTTTATCCAGACGGGATTCAATGACGATACCCGATGCCGCGCCTTCAACAGGGGCTTTCAGTTCTAAAATTTCGGTTTGTACAATCAGTGCTTCGATAAGCTCATCTATACCTAAGCCTGTTTTAGCAGAAATTTGTAAGAACTGGACATCACCGCCCCATTCTTCAGGTTGTACACCAATAGAGGATAATTCCTGCATGACTTTATCTGGATTAACGCCTGGTTTATCCATTTTGTTCATGGCGACGATAATCGGCACGTTAGCGGCTCTGGCGTGTTCAACCGCTTCTTTGGTTTGTGGCATTACGCCATCATCCGCCGCAACGACGATAATAACTACGTCGGTGACATCGGCACCACGCGCACGCATGGCGGTAAATGCCGCGTGACCCGGTGTGTCTAAGAAGGTAACCGAACCGTGGTCGGTTTTAACTTGGTACGCGCCGATATGCTGGGTAATACCACCCGCTTCACCTGCGGCGACGCGGGTTTTACGAATGTAATCGAGTAATGAGGTTTTACCGTGATCGACGTGTCCCATGATGGTGACGATAGGTGCGCGTGGTTGTTCTACGCGGTTATCTTCTTCCAGAGCTTCGGCGAGCATTTCTTGTTCAAGGTCGTCTTCACTTTGCATAATGGGTTTATGCCCCATTTCTTCAACCAGAATCGCCGCTGTGTCTTGGTCGATGGTTTGGTTGATGGTCGCCATGATGCCGAGTTTCATCAAATGTTTAATGACTGCCGCTGCTTTGATGTTCATTTTCTGCGCGAGGTCAGAAACGATAATCATCTCAGGGATGGCGACATCATAAACGATAGGCGCACTGGGCATTTCAAATTGATGTTTGCCTTCGGGCTGATTAACGTTACGCTGTGGGGCTTGTTGCTTGCCTTTGTTGCGCTTACCACGTTTACCCTCTTTACCCGATGAACGCGTATTGCCACCACCGCCTTCATCTTGGCTTTTTCTGTTAGGTGTAGTGGCGGGTTTTGCTGCTTGCTGCCTTACTTTGTCAGCATTTTTCTTAATAGACTCTTCCAATCGACGCTCTTTCTCTTGTTGTTTTTTGCGGGCTTCTTCAGCTTCTTTAGTTTTGGCTGATTTTTCTTTGTTTTTCTTTTCTTCTTTGAGCTTTAACGCTTCAAATTTAGCTTCTGAGTCGATGTCTACTTCCGCTTCAATCAGTGATTCAACTTCAATGTCAGCAACAGGCTCTTCATCGGCTTTCACTTCAGGCTCTGGCTGTTGTACAGGCACTTCGGCAACTGTTTCTTTAGGTGAAGGCGTTTGTTCAACAGGCGCGATAACAGGCTCTACGACAACGGGCGCAGTCACTTCCACTGGTGCGACAGCTTCAATTTCTACGGGTTGTTTTAACGCTTCCACTTCAACTGTAGGCGGTTCAACGGCTTTTACTTCATCGACATCCGCACGTTTTATGTACGTTTTCTTTTTACGCACTTCAACGCTGATGGTTTTTGTCGAACTACCTGGTACGCTTGCCTGTTTAATTTCTGTGACTTTTCGGCGTGCTAAGGTAACTCGACTAGGTGAGTTATCGCCTTCGCCCTGACCTTTACCATGACTTTTACGCAAATGTGTTAATAAACGCATTTGTTCATCATCATTAATAATATCATCAGGCGTTCTGACAGATAATCCCGCTTCTTGCAATTGTTTTAACAATTGTTCCAAGGGTGTTTTTACCATGTCCGCTAATTGTCGTACTGTTTTATCGCTCATATTCCTACCCCTTACCTACTCGCTGTGTGCCTGCGTAGACGAAAGCACATACTTACGAGCCTCCACAATCAACATACCTGCACGTTCTTCGGTTATCTCTAAAATGTCTAACAAATCGTAAGTTGACTGATCTGCTAAATCCGCTATTGTCTCAATACCCTGACTTGCCAGACTCTGAACCAGTTCTTCATCCATACCTTCCAAGTCCAGTAAGCCCTGAACCGGTTGTGCGGTTTCTATCTTTTCTTCGGCAGCAATGGCATTGATAAGCAGCGCGTCTTTAGCACGGCTTCTCAGTTCATTAACCAGCGGTTCATCAAAACCTTCGATTTCCAGCATTTCACTAACAGGTACATAAGCAATTTCTTCAACACTGTTGAAACCGACTTCCGCCAGAATTAATGCGATGTCGTCATCAACGCCCAGTTGGTCGATAAATAATTGTTTAATCTTACCGACTTCCGCCTCTGCATTTTGTTCGGCTTTAGAGGCATCAATGACATTCAATTCCCAACCCGTCAATTGAGTCGCTAAACGGACATTTTGACCGCCACGACCAATGGCTTGTGATAAATTTTCGGAGCTGACCGCTAAATCCATGCTGTGCTTATCTTCATCGACAACGATAGATTGAATTTCCGCAGGTGACATAGCATTAATGACAAACTGTGCTTCGCTTGGGTTCCATAAAATAATATCAACCCGTTCGCCCGCCAATTCGTTAGTCACCGATTGTACGCGAGAACCGCGCATACCGACACACGCACCGACAGGGTCTAAACGCGGATCGTTGCTTCTAACCGCCAGTTTAGCTCGCGAACCAGGATCACGCGCCGCGCCCATCACAGTAATCATGCCTTCACCGACTTCGGGTACTTCTAAGCGAAATAAGGCAATCAGTAATTCTGGTGCGGTGCGGCTGACAAATAATTGCGGGCCACGAGGCTCTAAACGCACGTCTTTTAAATAGCCGCGAATACGGTCGCCAATACGCACAGGTTCACGCGGAATCATGTCTTCTTTGGCAATATAGGCTTCAATATGTCCGCCTAAGTCCATATAAATACTGCCTTTTTCAATGCGTTTGACTACGCCTGTTACCAGTTCACCGACACGACTTTGATAGGCATCGACGATTTTCTTGCGTTCTGCTTCACGGACTTTGTGAATAATGACTTGCTTGGCAGTTTGCGCGGCAATACGACCAAAATCAACTGATTCAATTTCTTCTTCGATAAGGTCGCCGACCTGTGCATTTGCATTATCCAGTCTAGCTACTTCCAGTAAAATCTGCGTAGTGGGAAATTCCACATCACCCGCACACGCTGGATTTGCGTCCACGACTTCCCATTGACGATAAGTGCTGTAATCACCTGTTTTTCTGTCTATCGCGACACGCGCTTTAATCTGATTAACGTGACGTTTGATAGTAGCAGTTTCCAATGCGGATTCGATTGCCTGAAAGACAATTTCTTTTTCTATTTCTTTTTCATTAGAAAAAACTTCAACTACCAGTAAAATTTCTTTATTTGCCATTGCGTCCTCCTTTCTCTATAAAATACTCAGGCACTAAACGAGCCTTACTCATGGCGTTAAACGGAACATCAAAAAACTGCCCTGCTTCTGAGAGCGTAATAATATCGTCTTCAACTTTTTCAATCAGCCCTGTCATTTTTCTACGTCCATGAATGGCTTTAAATAGATGAACCATAACGGTGCTGCCGATAAATTGTTCAAACTGACTGACTTTAAAAAAGGGTCTGTCCGCTCCGGGCGAAGACACTTCTAGTTGATAAAAACCTTGTATGGGGTCTTCTACATCGAGAACACCGCTGATTTGATGACTGACTTTAGTGCAGTCTTCGACTAAAATTCCGTTTTCGCTGTCAATATAGATTCGTAACAGACCGTGTTTTGGATGCGGATTATAGTCAATGCCAACGCATTCATAACCTAAGCCTTCCACAATCGGTTCTATTAAGTTGACCAAATGCTCAGGAGCCTGTTTCATTTTTCCTCACTTACTTTCGCACAAAAAAAAAGAGCCAAAGGCTCTTCCATTAACACTGACTATATAGACCTCTTAAAACCGAAGCCTAGAAAATAAAAAACCCCAAGAAGGGGTTCATAAATCTGGTAGCGGGGGCAGGATTTGAACCTACGACCTTCGGGTTATGAGCCCGACGAGCTACCAAGCTGCTCCACCCCGCGATTGATTTGCTGAATTATAAAGACTTTATAATATAAAGCAACTTATATTTTATGTTAAATCTGGCTGCCAGACTTGGTCAACGTGTAATTGCTACCTATGTTCGATAGCGTACTGATACTAACTGGCATTGTAATTACACTTTACTCGGGCTTGTGAAACCTCACAAAATACCCAGTCAATCTCGAAAACTGCCGAGATAACAATCGTTGTAATAAAGTTGGAGCGCAATATGAAAAAATTAATTCCCATTATCGCCGTATCATTTTTGAGTGCTGGTCTTATAGGCACTTCCTATGCAGCTGATGTTGAGGACAAACAAAAAGAGCTTGTTAAAAAACAGCAGGATGTTCAGGAAACCAAACAGGAACTCAAGCAAGAGACCAAAAAGGAAGCCAACGAGCAAGGCAAAGATGCCAATAAATCTATGCAGCAAGTGAGCAGAGCCAGCAAAATCATCGGCACGACTGTAAAAAATGCCAACGGTGACAACCTAGGTGACATTAAAGAGCTGGTGCTTAATCCAGAAAGCGGCCAAGTCGTCTATGCCGTAGTTTCCTACGGTGGTGTATTAGGTCTGGGAGATAAACTGTTTGCTGTGCCATGGAAAGCACTGCTTTGGACCGCTGATAAGGAACATTATGTCCTTAACGTGGATAAAGCCATGCTAAAAAATGCACCTGGTTTTGATAAAGCTCATTGGCCTGACAGTGCCAGTAAATGGGATCAGCAACGCGAAGAAATCGATCAGTTTTATCATATCAACCCGTAGCATCAAAAGGAGTCTGGCTCTGCGGTCAATAATTTGACCTAGGAGCAAGACTCCTTACTAGATTTAACTCAGTAAAGTACGTTCTATTAACCAATACGCACCTGCTAAGCTCGCCAAAATTGAGCAAACAGGCGTGAGTTTTGGTTCTATCAGTGGTTTTTTATGCAGCCACCAGATAATGGGTAAAAAGACCGCCGCGACGGTAATCTGCCCCAGCTCCACACCCAAGTTAAAGGAAAACAGCGGTAACAGGATGCCTGTTTCCATCGAGGAAATCCCCATTTCGCGCAACACGGAGGCAAAACCAAAACCGTGTACCAAGCCGAAGAAAAACGTCAGCCATTGTCGTCCTTTCGGATGGTCGCCGCGCACAATATTTTCTACGCCGACATAAATAATGGTCGCAGCAATCAGCGGTTCAACGATACTGCTGGGAATATCAATGACATTGAACGCCGCCAAGCCCAGCGTGATGGAATGCGCAATGGTGAAAAAGGTGATGATTTTAATCGCAGGCCAAAAACTGTGTGTGACAATCAGCAGAGAGAATAAAAACAACAGGTGGTCGTAACCCGTCAGAATGTGTTCAATGCCTAACAGTAAAAAATCGCTGAAGGTTGAGGCGGTCGGCGTTTCTGTATCGTTGCTTGTCGCTGCAACAGGAAAAGCCTGTGTAATGACATTATCGGCTTGCGAGAGCATTTTTTCGCCTATGCCCTGCCCTGCTTCATTTTTCAGTGTGACAAACTGCTTATGACCTGCGGGTAATTTGCTTAAAAAATTCGCCTGTAATTGCAATTGTTTACTGGGCGTTTGCAGATAGTGAAATTCAATATGGGCGTTATTTTGCTCATCAAAACTCACCACACCTGCGGCACTGGGTTGAACAACCTGCCCGTCCAGCGTGAGTTGTACGCCCTGCTGCACCCACGCAGCAATTTTTGGTTTTGCGGCATCCTGTTCTGCTGTTGTGACCTCGGCATCCTGATCGCTGTCCATCGGCACAAGTGCTTCCACATCCTGCACAGAGAAAGTGATTTTGGCATCCACGCCTTGCGCTTTGATGATGACATCTGTCGAGCTTAAACCTGGATCATGTGCCGCGCTGAACTGCGCATAACTCAGTAAAAATACCGCTACGATGAATTTATTGAACATTAACCGCGCTCCACAACTTTACGTTTTTTACGCATCCAGACAATGATGCCGATAATGATAAGCAGCAGCGTGGTCGCACCGCCTGCAATCATCATGATGGTTTGTTTGGGTAATGCGTCAGGATTGCCGCCGACATGAAACGGGATTCTCAGTTTGTCTTCATCTGAAACCGCTTCTTCGCCACCTACCAATAAAAACAAGGCGTAATAGCCCGTTTTATCAATATCCGCCTGCGCTTCCACTACGCCTTTGGAATAGGCTTTAGCGGGAACTTCGGTAATGGTACGCACTTCTTTAAAGTTTTCGGGTTTGGTGTCATCTGAACCTGTGAGTTCCAGTTCCACCACGCGAATACCGATAGGCGTTTGGCGAATATCACGGTCGATTAAATCAGCCGAAAAGAATGCTTTGCCTATCGTTGGCAGTTCTTGGCAATAGGGTTTTAACAATGCGGCTCTATCACTGGCATCTTTGGGCGCGGCGGCGGTTTTGACATACACGCTGAGATGTACTGCATAAAAATCATTGGTAATTAAACAACCGACGCTGTTGAGGTCAGGAATTTGTGGTTGTGTACCTAATTTGTCTCTATCACACCCCGTCAGTAAACTCGCAAGTAATAAGACGCTGAAAATCCATCTGGCAAATAATCTGTTTTTCATAAGTTTAAGGAGCTTTGATAGTAAATTGGTATTTGCCAGTGACGATATGGGTATCAATGGATACCGCGCGATAACGCACTGTATAAGTATCGGGAGCTAATAAGGGTACAGTGACATAAAAATGTGTTAAATCAGAGGCTTCCTGCACCATATCTTTGTTGTCCACACGCTTGCCTTTGCTGTCAATGACGGCGAGGGCTTTGTATTCTGTGCCGACTTTATCATCAAACCAGACATCAACTTGTTTGGGTGATTCAGTCAACACGGCACTTTCCGCAGGCGAAGAGCGCACCATTTTAGCGTGTGCAAAAGAGGGCGACGGCAGTGCCAGCGCGGCAAGCAGGATAACGCCCGAAAACAGGGTATATTTTTTCTGGTTAGTTTGATAGTGAGTCATAAAATTACGCATAAAAGAGTGAACGTCAAGGGCAACGGGGGCGTTATTATAAACCGATGTGTGGCAATAACTGTAGAGACGTTAGCTGGAATCCAAAACGTGTTTTGGAGTCCAGCACATTATTCCTCCAGCATTTTAACCATCCATTGATTGGGCTGTTTAGGGTGTTTTTCTGTCCATAGTGCCAGAAAGCCGTGCTGGGTGCTGATAATACGCGGATGGGTTGCCATGATACCTGTGACCGACAAGCGTTTTGCGGTTGACCAGATAACACCGCCATCTTGCGATTGGGCAGAAAAAATACTCATCCCATCAGGCTCTCTTTCATCCCAAATCATGGCAAGGTGTTGTTGATTGACGGCAATATCGCCATGACTTGCCAGCTTGCCCATCGCCTGTGGTGTACTCCACGTTCTGCCATTGTCGCCAGAATGCAGCGTGTATAAGCCAGATTTACCCTCAAGACCTGTCCACACACTACTATATAGTGCGTTATTTTCGCCAACTGCCAAACCGCCGCCGATATGCGGACAGCCTTCAAATTGCCAGCCAAACGTGCCGACGGTACTGGTACGCCGCCACGTCACGCCATTATCAGACGATTGCATCAATGCCATATCACGCGGTTTCATGTCGCGATACAGAATATTTAATTCACCCGATGGCGACACTGCGAAGGTATTCCAACAGCACGAACAGGTAGAATCATCCAGTTTTTGACTCGCTTGCCAATGTTCACCCATATCAGTTGAACGCGCATACCGTAAACTTTGATAGCCGTTTTCTTCTGGGTCTGCCAACCAAACCGCATGAAAAATACCTTGTTTATCAGCAATCACATCAATATGTGCCTGATCGCCATTATTATCAACGGCAGGATTTGCGCCTTTATGCCACGTCTTGCCCGCATCATGTGAATAATAACTGACCATTGGCCCCATGCTGGGAAACTCGCCTTTGGTTTGCCAGATTGCCACCAGATGATCGCCTGTAGCGGCGATTTGCACATCGTTGCCGCGCACGGCGATAGGGTTGCTGTCGGTGGCAACATCTACCGCCGAACGCCACTGTTGACCACCATCTTCCGAAAATAAATAACGCACTACGGTACGCTTGGTTTTGTCTGCGGATTTACCTGTTACCAGCGCGTGAATCTTGTCATCATGAGCGGTCACATCGAAGCTGATAACCTCCTGCAACCCTGAGGACGCGGTTAAATCAGTCGTCATATTGTCTGGCACTACCGATTGACGATTAACACAAGCCGTCAATAACAAGGTAACGCTCATAATCAGCGGGAAAAAATAAGAAATTCGGCACATAGTTCGTCAATATAGAATGCGGTTGAAGCAACCTAAAGCAAGTTGATGATTTAGTGTAACATTATTAATCAATCTGCTTGATTGTAGTAGTATTAAACACGCTAAATTCACGCATAAAAATGGGGGAGAAGTCATGAAATCTAATCATATAATAAAAATTATTTTAACGTTAGTGGCAGGTACTGTGTCTTGGCAGACGGCACAGGCGGTGGAATACAAATCGTTTGCAGGAATGCGCTTTGTCAGAATAGAAGCGGGCTGTTTTCTAATGGGCGGAGATGCGGATCTGAAAGAAGTCAGTGAAGTTGAATTACCCCCGCATCGCGTCTGTATTGAAAAGCCATTTTATTTAGGTGAAACAGAGGTAACGCAAAAACAATGGGAAGATTTAATGGGCAGCAATCCCAGCAAATATAAAGCCCTGTATAAACCTGTGGAAAAAGTAAACTGGGAGGATGCGCAAACATTTATTAAAAAATTAAATACACAAGAAGGCGGTGCTGTTTTTCGTTTACCGACCGAGGCAGAATGGGAATACGCAGCCAGAGCAGGCAGTACCACATTGTATTCATTCGGTGATGATCCCAAAAAATTAGCTGAATACGCATGGTTTGGCAACGAAGGCTATCACGGCACCAGCAAAGAAGTCGGCACTAAAAAACCGAATGACTGGGGATTGCAGGATATGCACGGCAATGTCTGGGAATGGGTACAGGATTGGTACGACCCTAATTATTATCATAATAGCCCCGAAAAAGACCCGAAAGGCCCTGATTCGGGGCAGTTCCGTGTGTATCGCGGCGGTAGCTGGGTAGGTAAAGCGATTAACTTACGCTCATCTTTACGCTATAGCGGCTTACCCGTCAGCCGTACCAGCGATATTGGTTTTCGCCTGTTAAGAGAAATCGAATAATTCTGTAAAAAGATTACGGGATTCTCACTGACAAAGTACAGAAAACAGCAATAATGTTAAAGGCGTTTTCTGTGTTAGAATATACAAAGCAATAGCCATTACGTTTTAGTTAAATGTCTTTTGTTGACCACTTTAAATTTAAATAGTGGAAATTATATTTCACTCAGCCACACAAAGGATCAGGATATGAAATTATTGAAAAAAATCGCAGTTGCTGTTGTTATGACCGCATCAATGGCGGCTGTGTCTTCAACAGCATTCGCTGCTGAAGCCCATAAAGATTTAAACGCTATCGTTCAAGCGGCTGGTAAAAGCACTGAAGCATCATTATTAGAAGCTAAAGCATTACTGGAAAAAGGTGGCGATACTAGCGAACAAATCCAGACTGCCCTGAACAATGCGCGTCAATCAATCAAAGAATTTCGCTATGAGCAAACAGAGCGTTTACGTCAAAAAATGAATGACAGAATTAAAACAGCTCGTGAATCATTCATGAAAAATGACAATACAAAAGCATTGGAAGATGTTAATGATGCATTGGCTATCTACGCAGAAATGAAAAAAATCTACGACGCAGCTCACTAATAATTAAAGTAGCCCGTTATTGATTAATTAGACTATAAGGGTGTAAAGCCCTTATAGCCTACTAGCGTGAAAACTGAAAGTAACATCCATACTTTTAAATTTCTGCACCTAATTACCTTACTAACAAATTGATAATTTCAAAATGTGGTAGAATCTTCGCTGGTAGACTACATACTATAAAAAGATGGTCTGCCAACACACTTAAATAAAAATAACTTGAGGATTTAGAAACATGAAAACCTTAAAAAAAATCGCATTAGCTTTATGTATCGCTGCTTCTATGGGCGCAGTTTCAACTTCAGTCATGGCTGAAGGCGATGCTGGTCGTATCACTTACGCACCTGCTGATGCAATTGACATGGTCGCAAATAAAGTTGGTGATGCTATTGAAGCACTGACAAAAGGCGAAGAAGTTGCGAAAGTTGACGCTCTTATTAAAGACGCATTGGATGCAGGCAAAGAAATCAATGCTAATGACAGAGTATTTGCAGCGCGTGACAAAGTAAACACTAAAGTAAAAAATGCTCGTAAACTGTTGAAAGACGGTTCTACACAAGAAGCTGAAGCTCTGTTAAGAGATGCTCAAAAAGGCTACTTAGCACTGAAAGGCTTAATCTAAAGTGTATACTGCTCATAAAATATATGAGCAGTGCTTCAAAATAACCTGCTGGAAAAAAATAGTTATTTAGCTTAATCAACTATCCGATTAGCTTTAATTTTTAGGTATAACGTTTATACCGTCAGCCAAAGGGTTAAAAACCTCGTTACTGGTCAGTAGCGAGGTTTTTTTATGTCCGCTCGTCACCCCCTGTCACTATTAGAGCTTACCTATCTGCTTGGCTTCTGGTATATTCAAAACCCAGCTTCACCGTGAGCTGCACAGATTTACTTTCTGTGATTATAATAAATTGAGAGGAGGAGGGTTGTCATGACCGAAGTATTGTTTGTATTAACTGTAATTTATGTGGCTTATGTGCTTTATGTTGTCAACAGCAACAAAAAGGCAATAGTCAAATCTATAACGCCAGCGGCAGAACCTGAAAAACAGGCAGTATCCGCAGAGCAGTCGCCGATTGAACCCGTTCCTAAAAAAGAACCCGCAAAAACAGTCAATACTGAAATAGCAAAACCCGTTAAATCAACGACCACTAAAAAACCAACAGCAACCAAAAAGGGTTTAAAAGACCCTAAAACAGGCGATATAGCGACCACATACAATAATTACCGATTTACTAAACGCTGGATAAAAGAAGCACTGGTTGCTGAGGGTTTAGTGGAAAAAGTTTATAAAAATAATGAACTCAATGCCGACATCGAAAGCAGCATCAAAGCTGCTATCGCTAAACTTGAAACAATGGAGCAGTACAAGACTGACAATTAGTCTTTGCCATCTAAATTAAGTCGCTTCAACCGATAACGGAATGATCTGAAAGACAGTCCCAGTTGTTTAGCTGCGGCTGTCTTGTTCCATCTGTTCTCTTCCAATGCACGAGTGAGCATTTCTTTCTCTATTCTTTCCAGATAGTTTTCCAGCGAACCTTCGGCAGGATCAAATACGGGAGAAGATAAACTGTCCGCCTGCTGATTCGCGTTCTTGGTATTTGTGATGTAGTTGTGCATCGCGATATTCATCGGTAGATTTAAATCTTTCAATTCTATGCGGTTGCCCTCATAAAGTGCCAACGCTCTTTCCAGTATATTCTCAAGCTCACGCACATTGCCCGGAAAATCATAACGTTGCAGTGCTACCAGAGCGGTATTAGATAATATCGGTTTACTGGATGCGTTAGTTCCCATCAACTTCACCAGAATATGGTCGATAAGTTCTGGTAAATCTTCGGTTCTCTCGCGCAACGAGGGAACGTGCAGATCAATGACGTTGATACGATAATATAAATCCTGTCTAAAACTTCCTGCTGCCACCATTTCACTGAGATTTTGATGCGTTGCACTGAGCAAGCGAATATCAACAGGAATTTCCCGATTATCGCCCACAGGTCGGATTTTTTTCTCTTGCAAGGCACGAAGTAATTTAACCTGTAACGACAAAGGTAAATCGGCTACCTCATCAAGGAATAAAGTACCGCCTTCCGCCGCTTGGAACAAACCTTGTTTATCAACGGATGCGCCTGTAAAACTGCCTTTTTTGTGTCCAAAAAATTCGCTTTCCATGAGTTCCAGAGGAATCGCACCGCAGTTAATGGCGATAAATGGATTAGCGGCTCGCGCACTCTGGCGGTGAATCAACTTGGCAACCAGCTCTTTACCTGAACCCGATTCCCCGCTGATGTAAATAGGTGCCTGACTCATGGCGAGTTTATTTATTTTGCCGCGAATCTCTCGCATGACAATAGAATCGCCTAACAGAATATTGCGAGTACGGCGATCCTTGCTCATGTTAGGCTCAGCCGTTTTTAACGCGCTGTTAATCAATTGTCGCAGTGCCAGCAAGTCAACCGGTTTGGAGATGAAATCAAACGCGCCTTTTTTCATCGCTAAAATGGCGGTATCCATGTTGCCGTGTGCTGTAATAACGGCAATCGGTATAGGAATTGGCATTTCCTGTATTAAATCAACCAGTTCCAAACCATTACCGTCAGGTAATTTCATATCGGTCAGACAAAGATCAAACGTTTCTTCTTGCAATAACGCTTTAGCACTACCGATAGTTTTAGCGCAACGAGTGTCAATTTCCATTCTTTTCAGGGTAATTTCCAACAGCTCAAGAATATCGGGTTCGTCATCTACAATAAGTACCAGTGGTTTTTTCATATTTCTATTAAAGTGTAGTCCGCATTAAATAAACACAACCGAAAAGAACTTTTCTGTTCGGCAGTAACATAGTAAATCAATTTTGCCTGATTAAGCTCGGCTAATTCTTTTGAAATGTAAAGCCCTAAGCCTGTTCCGCTAGTTGATGTGGTAAAAAAAGGTTCAAACAAATGGCTGAGATTTTCACGACTGACACCCTCGCCATTATCAATTACATCAATACACGATGCCTGTTTTAAGGTCACCGTTTGCACTGTAACAGGGCCTTTTTCTGGCTGACCATATTTCAGTGCATTCTGACACAGGTTATCCATAATCTGCTTCAGATGATTAGGGTCAATAAAAACAAACACAGGCTCTGCGGTTGTTATCAACTGAAAGCTACTGGCACTCAGTGCCTGTTCAAGCGTGAAATTTTGTAAGTAATTCTCTAACCAGCTGTTTAATTCTATTTTTTCGCGCCGTGAATCTTTGCGGCGCGACAGTTGCAAAATATCTTCAATGATATGATTAACACGCGAGACATTGGCTTTAATGATATGCGTCAGGCGCACATCTTGAGCCGATAAATCAGGGCTTTCTGATAATAACTGTCCTGCATGATTAATAGCACTGAGCGGATTGCGTATTTCATGCGCGATACTGGCGGTTAATCGTCCCAAAGAGGCTAATTTGCTTTGCTGCAAACGCTGATTATAAAGCGAACCGTCTTCAATGATAACCATATAAAATACTTGATAGCGCGTCGGTAACAGCATGAAACGCACATGAATATCAGACTGGTTCAATACATGAAGCACTAACAGGTTCTGTTCGTTATCCGTTAGCCACGCCTGAAAACCCCGTTCTAAATATTCAGAAATATCGCACAGATTAGTCGGTAATGCCGCTAAATTAGTTAATCGTAACACTGCTTCATTCGCTATAAGAATCATTTGTTGCTGATCGGTAATTATAATACCTGATTGCAAATGTTGAATAATATACTGATTCAATTCTTCCAGATTAGAAATAGCCTGTTTTTGCTGATCGGCAAACTTTAGCATTTGCTCACTGCGTTTTGCCAATACAAAAGACAGCAACGAGATAGTGAAAAATGACGCTCCCAGCATCCCCGTATACACATAAGAATAAGAGCTTATTTCAAAACTGTTCATGTAATCAGCATACAACTGTTCCGCCAACACTGCCAGACTTGCCAACGCCGCAAAAAACATCGCGCAACGCCCGCCGATTAATAATCCGCCCGACGCAATAGAAACCGCAAGCAAAATACCCATGCCACTGGTCACGCCGCCATAAGCGTGCATAATCAGCGTTAGAATAAGAATATCGGTGACAATTAACAACTGCGCCTGAATAGTGTAGCGCGTCAATTTCCAGATAATACACACGGCCGATATGACTGACAGCACCAGATAACTTTGGCTGCTATAAGTAAATAACGGGCTATGATGAATATTGATTAATGCCGAGCCTTTTTGGGTATAAAACAACACAATAAACAGGCTGGCGAGGGTAAGACGATAACCCAAAAACAATTTCAATAATATCCAAGCCTGTCGTGCAGGGATACCATATCCTTTAGAAAGCGGGCAAGGATAAATAGTCTCAGAAGTATTTTCAATCATCAATGCGTTAGGGATAGCGTTTTGCGGGGACTTCGTTAGAATAAGCTATTAATGATAACATCAATAGAAACACATAAGAACATAACGCTGGAATCCACCAGTTCACGAGGAGTTGCACATGAATATCCACGAATATCAGGCTAAACATCTATTTCAGCAATACGCCATTCCCATTCCTGAAGGTAAATATGCCGACACACCTGAAAGTGCAGAACAAGCGGCGCGTGCCTTGAATGGTGACGGCTGGGTCGTTAAAGCCCAAGTTCATGCGGGTGGTCGAGGTAAAGTCGGCGGGGTAAAACTTGCCAAAAATCTGGCAGAAGTCATGGATTTCAGCCGTGAATTACTGGGTAAACGACTGGTCACTATTCAAACAGACAGCGCGGGCTTACCGATTAACTCGCTGCTTATCGAAAAAATTTACCCGATTAAGCGCGAGTTGTACCTGAGTTTAATTCTTGACCGCGCCACCGAACGGGTGATGTTCATTGCCTCCTCATCAGGTGGCATGGATATTGAAGCCGTTGCCCACGATACACCTGAAAAAATTATCTCAACCGCCGTGCATCCCGCCGCAGGTTTACAATCCTATACCTGCCGCAAAGTGGCGTATACATTAGGCTTAAAAGGGACGCAACTCAAAGCCTTAGAAAAAATCATGTTTGGAATGTATCGCCTGTTTTTAGCCAAAGACGCGACACAAATCGAAATTAATCCCCTGATTGAAACCGACAGCGGCGATTTACTGGCACTGGATGCCAAAATTAATTTTGATGATAACGCCCTCGCCATTCATCCCGATATTCTTGCAATGAAAGACCCCACTCAGGAAGACGACAAAGAAAACGAAGCGCAACAATTCGGGCTTAACTACATCACGCTGGAAGGTAATATCGGCTGCATGGTCAACGGCGCAGGTCTGGCAATGGCAACCATGGATTTAGTCAAACTCAAAGGCGGTTTGCCTGCCAACTTTCTGGATGTTGGCGGCGGCACCAATGTCGAAAAAGTCTGCGAAGCCTTTAAATTAATTCTCTCAGACGGCAGCGTTAAAGCCGTATTGGTCAATATCTTCGGCGGCATTGTCAAATGTGACGTTATCGCACAAGGTATCTTGGAAGCGATGAAACAAATACACGTTACTGTTCCTGTTGTCGTGCGTTTAGAAGGCACCAATGTCGAACAAGGCAGAGCGTTACTGACGAACACAGGGCTGAATCTATACGCTTCAGAAGATCTAAACCACGCCGCAGAGCAAGTAGTTGCATTAGCAAAGGCAGTCGCATGAGCATTTTAATCAACAAAGACACCAAAGTAATCTGTCAGGGTTTCACAGGCAAACAAGGCACATTCCACTCCGAACAGGCACTCGCTTACGGCACACAATTAGTCGGCGGCGTAACGCCTGAACGCGGTGGCACAACTCATTTAGGCTTGCCCGTATTCAACACCGTACAAGATGCAGTGAACAGCACAGGCGCGACTGCCAGCGTTATTTATGTACCGCCGTTTTATGCCGCCGATGCGATTTTAGAAGCCGTCGATGCAGGTATTCAGCTCATCGTCTGCATTACCGAAGGCATCCCCACCCTGCAAATGCTAAAAGTAAAAGCGGCAATGGTGGGCAGCGGCGCGTTACTCATCGGCCCTAACTGCCCTGGCATCATCACCCCCGATGAATGCAAAATCGGCATCATGCCCGCTAAAATTCACCTTGCAGGTTCTATCGGCATCGTCTCGCGTTCTGGAACGTTGACTTATGAATCGGTGCATCAAACCACCCAACAGGGCTTGGGGCAAAGCACTTGCGTCGGCATCGGCGGCGACCCGATTCACGGCATGACGTTTGTTGATGTCCTCAGTCGTTTTCAAGCGGATGAGCAAACTAAAGGCATCATCATGGTCGGTGAAATCGGCGGCGGCGAAGAAGAAGATGCCGCAGAGTATATTAAAGCTCATGTCACAAAACCTGTGGTAGCCTATATTGCAGGACAAACCGCACCTGCGGGCAAGCGCATGGGACACGCGGGCGCGATAGTCACAGGCGGCAAAGGCACGGCAGCAGGTAAAATTGCCGCACTGAAAGCCGCCAACATTGAAGTGGTCAACTCACCTACCGAAATTGGTGTGGCAATGAAACGGTGTTTTTAGCTCGTCCCATCAGGCATAAATAATGATTTATCAAGAAAGTGTAAGTAATGATTTTCTATCTATCATTCCTAAAGATGCACACACTATTGTAGAAATTGGTTGTAACACGGGACGACTGGCGGAAGTGTATCGCGCCATTAATCCTAACGTGCGTTATTTAGCGGTGGAACTGTTCGAAGAAGCTGCCCGAAAAGCCGCAACACGCATAGCGTGTGTTATCACTGGAGATATTGAAAAACCTGAGGTGTTTTCCGAATTGGAAAAAAATTTAGACGGAAACAGGATTGATGTACTGATTCTTTCCGATGTATTAGAGCATTTAATAGACCCTTGGGGCATTCTTAGCCAATTCAGAAAAATAATGTCATCAAATGGATGTTGCGTGGTCTGTATTCCTAATGTCAGCCATTGGACTATTTTGGCAGGTTTAATTCATGGCGAATGGAATTATTCAGATTTTGGACTGTTGGATAGAACACATCTTCGATTTTTCACTAAAAAAACCATGATTGAACTTTTCCAAAATACAGGTTGGCAAGTTGAACTATCGACTCCGCGTATTTTTGCACCAGATGAAACAGAACAAGCGATGAGTGTCTTCACTTCTTTAGCATCGCCTTTTGGATTAACACAAGAACAAGTCAAAGAAAATTTGTCCGTATTTCAGTGGGTCATTCGCGCCCAATGTGTATAAAAACGACAGAACCTACTTCATTGAGAGTGTATTGAAACATGAATGAAATCAACCAATTGATTCAAAATTACGGCGACTGGGTTTACCTTATCGCTTTTTTCTGGGCTGCATTAGAGGGCGAAACCTTCGTTATTTTTGCAGGTCTCGCCGCCCAGCGCGGCTATCTAAATCTTTATGAACTTATTGTTGCCGTCGGACTGGGCAGCTTATTAGGCGATCAAATCTGTTTCTGGCTGGGGCGTTGTCAGGGTTCACGAGTATTGCATCACTTCCCTAAACTGGAATCAGGTGTCAACCTCGCCATTATCTGGCTGGAAAAACACGCGGTCGGCTTTATTCTCTCCTACCGTTTCATGTATGGCATACGCAATGTCAGCAGTATCGCCATTGGCATGAGCCACCTATCATGGCAAAAATTTGCTTTTTGGAATGCGGTCGCCGCGTTCGTATGGGCAGTCGCCTTTTCTAATATCGGTTACCTGTTCGGCGGTTTAGTGGCAAATGTACCCGAGGGCGAAGACGCAATTGCCTCAGGCATCCATCAAGCCATGCTCATCGTATTGGGTTTATTTGTATTGGTGATGGGCTTTCGTGTTATCAGCACTCGCATACACAAACACCATGCCAAACAAACGCTGGATAAATTACAATAGCCCTGTTTTTCATTTTATAACCATTACTCATGCTAAGTTACCCTAATATCGACCCCGTACTCATCGCCCTAGGCCCCGTCAAAATTCACTGGTACGGCATCATGTACCTCATCGGTTTTGCCGCCGTCTGGTTTTTAGGACAACGCCGCGCCGCACAGCCATGGTCAGTCATCAAACCCGAAGCCATTGAAGACCTCGTGACTTACGGCGCGATAGGCGTGATTCTCGGCGGGCGCATAGGTTATATCCTGTTTTATAATTTCAGTGCGTTTATCGACAACCCGCTGATATTATTCAAAATATGGCAGGGCGGAATGTCATTTCATGGCGGTATGCTGGGCGTATTTATTGCCATGTGGTGGTTTGCGAAAAAGCAAAACTGTACCGTCATGCAGCTCACCGATATTATTGCCCCGCTTGCGCCCATCGGTTTAGGTGCAGGCAGACTAGGCAATTTTATTAATGGCGAATTGTGGGGCAGAACCACCGATGTACCGTGGGCGATGATATTTCCCACAGGTGGTGAATTCGCACGTCACCCCTCTCAACTCTATGAAGCCTTTTTAGAAGGCTTGGTGTTGTTTGTCATTATGTGGATTTACACCAGCAAACCACGCCCCACTATGGCGGCAACTGGCTTAGCCGTATTACTGTACGGCTGTTTTCGCTTTTTTGTCGAATTCTTCCGTATGCCCGACGCACATCTGGGTTATCTGGCACTCGATTGGGTAACAATGGGGCAGATACTCTCCACCCCCATGATTATCATCGGCGCGTTAATGGTTTTTTTCGCTTATCATCGAGCCGAGAAAACCTAATGGCGGCACACTACCTCAGCCTGTTAAACGACATTCTTACCAATGGCGTACAAAAAGGCGACCGCACAGGCACAGGCACATTATCCGTCTTCGGGCGGATGTATCGTCATGATTTAAGCGCAGGATTTCCGTTACTCACCACCAAAAAACTGCACATCAAATCCATTATTCATGAATTGCTGTGGTTTTTACAAGGCGGTACTAACACGCGCTATTTGAATGAACACGGCGTAACGATATGGGACGAATGGGCAACGGACACAGGCGAACTAGGGCCTATTTATGGTGCGCAATGGCGAGCGTGGCGCGGTGAAGAGGGTCACGTTATCGACCAAGTAGCGGAACTGATTGCAGGTATAAAAGCCAATCCGAACAGCCGCCGCCACATCATCAACGCATGGCACGTCAGCTACCTGCCCGATGAGCGCAAAACCGCCGCCGAAAATATCGCCGCAGGTAAAATGGCACTCGCGCCCTGCCACGTTATGTATCAATTTTGGGTCGCTAACGGCAAACTCAGTTGTATGCTTACCCAACGCTCCGCCGATTGTTTTCTCGGCGTACCGTACAACATGGCATCACTGGCTTTCTTAACCCACATCGTCGCGCAACAATGCGACCTAGATGCAGGCGACATCGTCCACAGTTTTGGTGATTTACACTTGTACAACAATCACTTAGAACAAGCGAAGCTACAACTGTCACGCACACCACGCGCCCTGCCAACCTTGGTATTAAAACGCAAACCTGAGTCTATTTTTGACTACCAGTTTGACGATTTTGAAATAGTTGGTTATGACCCGCATCCTGCTATCGCCGCTGCAATTTCAATTTAAGGTAACGCTGACATCTGGAGTCAAAAATCATGATTTTTGACTCCAGATTTAAATATTTAAATGCCTCGGTATCCTGAGGTAATCGGATACCGTCTATCACGCCCAAACGCTCTGCTGGTAATACGAATACAGGGTGGCGATTGACGGCGTTTGTATTCATTTCTATCCACCAAACTAATCGCTCTTGCTACGTCTTCGCGTTTAAAACCTGCTGCAATAATGTCTTCGGCAGATTGGTCCTGCTCCACATAACGCTCTAAAATCGGGTCTAAAATCTCATAAGGCGGCAGGGAATCAGCATCGACTTGATCGGGCGCGAGTTCAGCCGATGGCGGACGGGTAATGACACGTTCTGGAATCACGGCAGACAAGCTGTTGCGATAATTGGCAAGGGCATACACCAGCAATTTAGGCACATCTTTAATCGGTGCAAAACCGCCCGCCATATCGCCGTATAAAGTCGCATAGCCGACGCTCATTTCACTTTTATTGCCTGTCGTCAGTAGCAACCTGCCCTGCTTGTTGGACATTGCCATTAAAATTACGCCGCGACAACGCGCTTGGATATTTTCTTCGGTGGTATCTTTTTTAGTGCCTGCAAAAATATCAGCCAACATTCCTGTAAACGCGGTCACCGCTGGCTCAATCGGAATAATATGATGTTTAACACCCATTGCATCGGCTTGTAACACGGCATCTTCATTGCTCATGTCTTGCGTGTAGCGCGACGGCATCAATACGACTTCTATCTTTTCAGCACCCAGCGCATCCACTGCCAACGCCAATACCAATGCGGAATCAATACCACCTGATAAGCCTAAAATCGCGCCAGAAAAACCGTTTTTACGCACATAATCTTTAATGCCCAGCACTAACGCCTGATAAATACCTGCCGTTTCTTCGTATTGCGGCGCACAATGACTGGGAACAGGCAGCCCATCCTGAAATTCAATAACGCTGAGTTGCTCTTCAAATTCGGCGGCTCTAAAGACAATCTCGCCGTCAGTATCGGCGACAAACGACGCACCGTCAAAAATCAGTTCATCCTGCCCGCCGATTTGATTGACATACACCAGTGGAATTTGCGCGGCTTTGATTTGCGCACAAATCACCGCTTCACGTTGATCAACTTTGCCTGCATTGAAGGGCGAAGCATTCAGCGTTAATAACAGCTCCGCACCTGCCTGTTTGGTAGCGGCAATAATACCGCCTTGCCAGACATCTTCGCAAATGGTCAGCCCGATAAACGTGCCGTTAAATTCAAATACACAGGGCTGTATGCCTTCGGCAAAATAGCGTTGTTCGTCAAATACGCCGTAATTGGGCAGGGCTTGTTTACGATAAGTTGCGAGTGTCACGCCTTGATGCAGGACGACCGCACTGTTGTACAGGTGTTCGCCGTCGTATTCAGGAAAACCTACGACGATGGCAATGTCTTTTACCTGTTCGGCGAGGGTATAAATGGCGTTATTGGCAGCGGCGATAAAATCTTTACGAAGTAATAAATCTTCGGCGGGATAACCTGTCACGGTCAGTTCAGGGAATAGAACAATGTCCGCACCCATCTCACGGGCGGCGTGTGCCGTATTGATGATGTGCTGGACATTGGCGGCAATGTTGCCGACTAAAAAATTGATTTGAGCAATAGCGATTTTTAGTGATGACATAAAGGTTACTTAAAATAAGAATGGTGACTTATTTAAGTGTAACCTAAGCGCGTCAGCAATTAAGAAAAAATATAAACAGTTGTTCCTAACGCACTAAATACAAATAATGTTTTAAGCCATGCTTTGACCTTGGGTGTACGGCAGAATGCTTGCGCCATTTCATAGCCGCGCAGAGCGGCAAAATAGACTTTGCGAGCAACATACCATGTCAAATAGCCCATCAGGATACAAAAACTATAAAACAGGGTAACTTGTGCTTGTCGCGCTGAAAAACCAAAAGCCGCTTCCAAAAAATGCTCAAGCGCGGATTCAATCACTTCCAGTAATAAATGCAGACAATGACCGATAAGCGGTAACAAAGTATCACCAAATAACAGCAGAATAAAAAATGCACCTATGTAACACGTTGTTTTTTTGTGGTGGTAACAAAGGGCTTTCAGATGTGCAAAAAATTGGGCTGACATAATATAGACTCTCAAATTTATTTACGTTGGAGGGTTTAGACCGTGTGGTCAGATTACGCAGGTGTCATCATAAAAACTGACTTCACCCGTTGTTATATTGTGAGTACCACCCACAATACCTATCGTGCCTGCTTCAATCATTTCTTTTAAAATCGGGCTGCGTTCCATAATGGCGTGTACGGTTCTTTTGACATTAATAGTAGCCACTTTTTCCACGAAGTCACTGTTATCTGAATTACGATTTTCAGTGATGGTTTTTTCATCATAAACAGCGGGCTGTATTTTGTTTAACAGCGCGGTCAAATTTCCCATTTCCACATGATCACACGCGCCTTTTATCGCACCGCACTTACTGTGTCCTAGTACCACGATAATTTTAGACCCTGCTACTTTGCAACCGAATTCCATGCTGCCTAAAATATCTTCATTGATAATGTTGCCTGCAATACGGATACTAAAAACATCGCCCAAGCCTTGATCAAAAATCAGTTCCACCGAGGTACGCGAATCGATACAGCTTAAAATAACCGCAAACGGATGTTGCCCGTCGGAGGTTTCATTGGCTTGTTCCAGCAGATTACGATTAACTTTTAAATTATTGATAAAGCGTTTATTGCCTTCTTTTAACAAGGATAACGCCATCGCAGGGGTAATGGCGGCTTGCATTTCTTTGTTTAAGGTTTTCATAATTAAGTCATTTTCGAATTTTTAAGTGTAAAATAGCAACACTTCTTTATAAAGATAGTATCACTATCATTTTAAATTGCAAAGCTATTAATTATTTTTTGTAGAAACAGGCTGGATGGTTAGCACGATGGAAATAAAGTTACACATTACAATGAATGAGAAATTATTTCTCAAAAATCCAGAACACACTGAACTGGGTAAAAAAATCATTCAGCACAGCATTCGATTGATTTATGACAACGGCTTTGAAGCCTTCACTTTTAAAAAACTGGCAGGAGATATAGGTACAACGGAGGCGGGCATTTATCGGTATTTTGAAAACAAGCACCGCTTGCTGATTTATATTGTGGCGTGGTACTGGAGTTGGCTGGAATATCGCGTATCCGTTCACACCAACAATATTGACGACCCTGTTATCAAGCTGAAAAAGTCATTCAATTATTGGCGACCACCGTAGAAGACGATATTAAAAACGGCTATGTGGATGAAACTATTTTGCATCAGATTATTATTACCGAAGGCTCTAAAACCTATCTGACCAAAAAAGTCTCTGAAGATAATAAAGACAGATTATTTAAACCTTACAAAGATTTGTGTGCCGTGATTGCTACGATAATTTCAGCGTGTAATCCAAACTACCTTTATCCAAAATCATTGGCATCCACCATTATTGAAATGGCACATTTTCAGGCTTTTTTTATGAAAAACCTGCCCTCACTGACTGATTTTGGAGCTAATCAGAATGCGGCAGACATTGCGTTGTTTCTGGAAGATTTGGTGTTTTCCAGTCTATCACGGTAAATAAATCCGCCAGTCCATACCGCCTAACACCTTGCTTTTGCCGCCGTCCAGTTTACCGCCCAGCAGGTTGATGATTTCATTGACCACGCTGACCCCGATACCATGACCGTGTATATTTTCATCCACGCGCGTACCGCGTTTTAAAATCTGGTTGAATTGTCCGACGGGAATACCTGCGCCGTCATCTTCAATATGTAGCAATAGCGAATAATTACGGCGATCTTTGCGCGGATTGAGTTCAATACTGACTTTAACGCGCTGATTGCACCATTTACAGGCATTATCCATTAAATTACCGACAATTTCGTACACATCGCCTTCTTCGCAATACACAAAGCAATGGTCGGGAATAGTGATGTCAAACTGGATGTTTTTATCCAGATAAACCTTGCTCAATGAGGCGTGGATTTTATCAATCACGGTGCAGACATCAATGTGTTTAATCACTGTGTGTTCCACTTTCACGGAAGCGCGTTGCAGTTGATAGGTGATAATCTCATCCATGCGCGTGATTTGTTCATTCACCATGTCTTTCTGGTCGTTAAAATTTTCGGTACAGCCGCGTAAAATGGCTAAAGGCGTTTTTAAACTGTGGGCTAAATCGGCGAGGTGATGCCGATGCCGCTCCAGACGCACCCGCTCATGGGTGATAAACGCATTGAGATTACTGACAATGCCTTGTAATTCGGTGGGATAGTGTCCGCTTAACCGTTCTTTTTTACCTTCGTCAATCGCTTCTAAATCCGCGACGATGCTACGTAACGGCTTTAAACCCGAGCGCAAGACCAAAAAGCGCACCACCAGTAATGCCAAACCCAATAGCGTCATGGATTGCGTTAAGGATTCATTGAGTTTATCGAGTTGGGTGCTGGCAAATAATTCACCTTCGCTCACGGTCAACGTGTAATCGCTGTCCTGATTATCCGCATTTTTCAGCATCAGGCGTTTATGCAGCACATAACGCCGTTTGCTTTTACTGTCATCTTTTAAAAAAAATGCCTGATCGCGACTCAAATCATCAGGGGTTTTAATGTGCGGCAGGTTTTTATCCACCGACGGTGACCGCCACAGTTCTTTCTGCTCATAACTGACAAATCCATAGACATCCGCCGCCGCATCACCGAACCGCCCTTCGCGAAAATATTCGGGCATTTTGAATTTAGTGGTTTCATTCGACTGCGCAACCGCTTCTTTTACGTCTTTTTCAAAACCGCTCATGAAGGTTTGCAATCTATCGTTGGCAAAACCTTCGATAACCACATAATCAAACGTCAATACCACCAGCGCGAAAAACGCAATCAGCACTAAACATTCAGACAGAAACAGCCGCAGGGTAATGGATTTAGGGAACATTTTCAGGAATCGGCAAGAATGGAATAACCGCGATTACGCGCGGTGGCAATCGGGTTTCGGGTTGAATCGGGGTCAATTTTTTTGCGTAAACGTCCGATAAATACCTCAATGACATTGCTGTCACGGTCTAATTCTTCGTCATAAATATGCGCTGCCAAGGTGGTTTTGGAAATCCATTTGCCTTTGTGAAACAGCAGATATTCCAATACCTTGTATTCGTAGGCTGTGAGTTCTATTTTTTCACCCAGCACAAATACTTCCTGTGCCACCGTGTTAATAGTTAAATCGCCGTGCGTCAATACAGGATTTGCCACACCCACCGAGCGGCGGATAAGCGCGTTGATACGCGCCAGTAATTCAGCGTATTCAAACGGTTTGGTGACGTAATCATCCGCGCCCGCATCCAGACCTTCGACTTTTTCCTGCCAGCTGATACGCGCGGTTAAAATTAAAATCGGCACTTTGACCTGATGCTGACGCAGGTGTTTAATCAATTCAATACCTGAAAAATCAGGCAAGCCGACATCGATAATCGCGGCATCAATCGGGTATTCTTTCGCCATGTATTCGCCATCGGTGGCGTTATGGGCGACATCCACCGCAAAGCCTTTATCGACAAAATAGCGGCGCAATTGTTCACAAATAAGTTTTTCGTCTTCGACGATGAGAATGCGCATGGTATTTCCGTGGGGTTTAATAAACGTATATTGTTATTGTAGGGCTGACAGGCTCATTCGCGTCCAGGAGAGAACGTCATCTCCTGAGCGTGCAGACTCATTTTTTCAATTTCTACCCGCTGTCTTTTCATAATATCGGCATTACGTTGATCCAAAAAAGCCTGTGCCTGAGCAGCCCCGTACCTTGCTCTATAACGGGTATCCGAAAAAGAACGACTGGTCGGCGCATCCTGCCATTGTTCTGTAGCCGACAGGTCGTAATATCCACCCGCCATCACCACGGATGACGCAGATAGCAAGAACAGCATAATTAACGTTTTCATAACCACCTCTAACAGTCGATAAAGCGTTCTGTATCGCAGCGATCTTTATGATACTGCTGGATTCTTTTGTGATTGGCTTCGTACTGTGCTTCTTGCAACATTCGCTGCCTTCCAAGATCAATATTACTCTGATTGATGTAATCTTGAGTCTGCTGACGACTATAACGCATATTTTCTGCGATAAGCTGATCCGTCACTGAAGAAGGATAGTAAGGATAACTATCAGCCACAGCGATTGACGACACCGATGCCAGCAAGCATATAATTAAAATTTTCATGTTGATATTCCTATGATGATACAGATAGTGCCTGACGTTAATCATTCCTTGGCTGCACTATCGCACGGTGACTGTGAACCGGAACTGAATAAGACAAAGCCCTAAGGAAAATAAGTCGCTGGTTTTGGTTTTGGCACGTTAGCTGCTTTTTCTTGTTCGACAATCCAGCCGCCGCCCATTGCCAGATATAAATCAATGGCGGATTTAAAAGTGTCTGCGCGAGCGGAAGTCAATTCAATTTGCGCATCAAATAATTGCCTTATCGCGTCCAATGTGACGAGGTAAGGCACATAACCTTCTTCATAGCGTACTTTCGACAAGTGGTAATAATTTCTGTTGGCGGCTACGCGGTCAGTTTGTTTGTCTTCTTGCTGCCTAGTTTTTATCAAACTGATGAGCGCGTTTTCAAATTCGCTAAAGCCCGTAATAATAGTTTTCTTGTAGTTAGCTAACGCGGCTTGTTGTACTGCTTCGGCGGCACGCACTTCGCCTGCTATTTTGCCAGCGGTAAAAATAGGCGTGACCACCGCCGAACCGATAGTCCAAAAATTCGCACCAGGGGTAAATAAACCAGCGACTTGGGTACTAATCTGCCCGACATTACCCGTCAGGCGAATGTTGGGAAAATATTGCGCCCGTGCCACGCCGATTTGCGCATTAGCGGCAATCAGCTGTTGCTCGGCGCGGGCAATATCGGGGCGGCGTACTAATAAATCAGACGGCAAACCAGCGGGAACGGCGGGTAATTTGAGTTTATCTATCGGTAAGCCACGTTCAATCGCACGCGGATTTGAACCTAATAACACCGCTAAGGCATTTTCAGTTAAGGCGACTTGTTGTTCATAGAGTGGGATTTGCGCACTGCGGCGTTGATATTCCGAGTCGTTTTGCTGTACTTCTAAATTAGAGATATAACCTTCTGTGAACCTCAGTGTATTAATGCGCAGACCTTCTTTAAGCGAGGCGACGGTTTCCTTAGTGATTTCCAGTTGTTTATCCAGCTCACGCAATTTGACGTAGGTTTTTGCTACTTCACTCACTAGCGTCAGCATTACGGCTTGTTGTGTGGCTTCTTGTGCGAGCAGGTCAGCTAAAGCGGCTTCATTAGCGCGTCTTAACTCGCCCCAAATATCAATTTGCCAGTTCATGCCGCCGCTTAAATTCACTTGATCGTCCGCACCCGTGTTAATAACGCCAGAGTTGCCCGTTTGCGCGTTATATGAACCTGAAAACTGCGGAAATAAATTAGAGCGCGTCGCACCATACAAGCCCATGTATTGATTGACCCGCGCAACCGCGATTTTTAAATCATAGTTGCCTTGAATTGCTTGGTCTATCAAGCGATTCAGAACAGGATCGCCTAATTGCTTCCACCATTGGCTGTTGGTGGTATTTTGCGTATTACTTGAGTTATTGCGCCACTGCTTTGGTGTATCAATCTCAGGTTTTACATAGTCGGGGCCGACGGTACAGCCTGATAGCAACGCGGCGATAGAGACGGCTAACAATTTATTCATGACTGGTTTCCTTGTTCAGCGTAAGTGGCGTTGCTTTACGGTGACTTACTTTTTCGACTAAATAAAAGCACAATGGAATAAAAAAGATAGCAATCACTGATGAGGCAGTCATACCGCCGACTACCACAAAACCGATCACTTGCCGTGATAAAGAACCTGCACCTGTCGCTAATGCTAACGGTACGCAGCCTAAAATAAACGCAAAGCTGGTCATTAAAATAGGACGCAGCCGTAATTTCGCGCCCTCCAGTGTGGCTTCAACTAAAGGTTTGCCTTGTTCTACGCCCATTTTGGCAAATTCGACGATTAAAATCGCGTTTTTCGCCGCCAAGCCAATGAGCATCACCAAGCCAATTTGTGCGTAAATGTTGTTTTCATAGCCCCCAATTTTCAGCGCGAAAAACGCACCAAAAACCGCAATCGGGGTGCTGAGTAACACGCTAAACGGTAACGCCCAGCTTTCGTATTGTGCCGCTAAAATTAAGAATACACACAGCAAAGACAGCCCGAAAATAATCATCGGCGACACGCCTTGTTTGGCGATAAAGGATTGATAACTCATGCCGATATAGTCATAACCCATGTCATCGGGCATGGTTTCTTTGAACACCTCTTCCATTGCTTGCATGGCTTGGTCTTCACTGTAACCCGCTTTTGCCGATGCCATAATTTGCGCACTGCGATACAGATTGTAGCGCATGGTAAATTCAGGCCCTGCGATACTGCGTATTGTGGTCAAAGCGGATAACGGCACAGTCGTACCGCTATTATTACGCACATAAAACTGCCCCAGTTGTTCAGTCGTGGTGCGATATTCGCCTTCTGAAGCGAGATACACTTGCCATTGTCGCCCAAAGCGATTGAAGTAATTGATGAAACCACTGCCCATATAATATTGCAGAGTTTGATAGACATCGGTTAATTTCACGCCTTGTTTAATGACTTTATCTTGGTCAACATCGACAAATAATTGCGGCACGCTGGGAATAAAGGTGGTGAATACGCCTGTCAATTCAGGACGCGCACTGGCGGCTTTGATGAATTTTTGGACATTTTCTGCCAAAAAGGCAACATCTTTACCTGCGCGGTCTTCGAGAACAAAACTCACCCCGCCTGACGTCCCAACCCCCGGAATAGCGGGTGGTGGAAACACCATTGCAATACCGCTAGATAATTTTGATAGTTCTTTATTGATGTGTTTTTTAATAGAGGCATACTGTTCTTCGGGCAGTTTACGCACGTCCCAATCTTTCAGGGTAATAAAGAAGAAGGCGTTATAAGTGGTGTTTGCCTGACTAAGCATATTGTAGCCAACCACTGACGATACATATTCCACACCTGCGGTGCTTTGGATGATTTTTTCTACGTCTTTGGCAACGTCACTGGTACGTTGAAAAGATGCGGCGTTAGGCAGTTGCAACGCGCCATACAGATAGCCTTGGTCTTCATCGGGTAAAAATCCTGTCGCGACACTTTTACCGAAACTACCTGCCAGAAAAGTGAGTCCCGCAAGTAATATCAGTCCAATAAACATTCGCCTGATTAACACTCCGCACAGTCCAACATAGCCATCGGTTATACGTCCAAATACCCGATTGAAGCCATTAAAAAAGCGTTGCAATAAACCATTGGAAGGCGTTTTTGGTTTTAATAGCAAAGAACATAACGCAGGTGTTAAAGTTAAAGCGACAAACGCAGACAGTATTACTGAGATGGCAATCGTCACCGCAAACGGTTGATACAGTCTGCCTGTAATGCCGGGGATAAAGGCAGTTGGAATAAAAACTGCCGCCAAAATCAAGGCAATCGCAATAACAGGCCCTGTCACTTCTTCCATTGCTTTAAGGGTTGCGTCTTTGGGTGATAGCCCGTGTTCAATATGATGTTCAACAGCTTCCACCACCACAATCGCATCATCAATAACCAAACCAATCGCTAACACTAAACCGAACAGCGACAAGGTATTAATGGAAAAACCAAACAACGGGAAAAATGCAAATGTGCCAATTAATGACACAGGCACAGCCAGCAACGGAATCAGGGTTGCCCGCCAACCTTGTAAAAATAAAAATACCACGATAATAACCAGCACCACGGCTTCAAACAGGGTATGGACAATGTCATCAATACCCGCTGTGACTGCCAATGTCGTGTCGAGAGAAATCGCATAATCCAAATCAGCAGGAAATTTTTTCTTCATTTCCGCCATCATTTTTTTCGCGCCATTGGCAGCGTCCAGCGCGTTACTACCGGGTAATTGATACACAGCAACTAAAGCAGTGGGCTTGCCATTTAACCGACTGGCTACCGAATAATTTTGCGCACCTAATTCAATACGCCCGACATCTTTAACGCGCACCACCGAGCCTGATTTATCAATACGCAATACGATATTGCCAAAGTCTTCTTCGGTTGATAATCGTCCTTGAGCGCGTAACGCATAAGTAAATTCTTGCCCTTTGGGTATCGGTTCAGCACCGACTTGTCCTGCTGGATTCACGGTGTTTTGCGCTTGAACAGCATTGACAATTTCAGGGATGGTAATATCTAACGACGCTAATTTGTCAGGCTTAACCCAAATACGCATTGCATATTGACCAGCACCAAATACCGACACACTGGCAATGCCTTTAATGCGGGTTAATTGATCGTTGATATTAATGTACGCGTAATTGGCAAGAAAAACGTTATCGTAAGTGCCGTTAGGCGAATACAATGCAAATAATAATAACGGTGCAACTGTTGATTTTTGTACCGTTACCCCGTAATTATTCACCGCGCTGGGCAGTTGTGATGCGGCTTGGGTTTCGCGCATTTGCGTCAAAATCTGATCGGTATTCGCGTCAGTTTCGACACCGAAATCCACTCGAAGCGTGGTCGCGCCGCTGTTGGTATTGATGGAATACATATACGTCATGTTATCCACGCCCGACATTTGCTGTTCTATCGGCGTGGCGACCGCTTGCTCCATCGTCAGCGCGTCCGCACCTGTGTAGTTGGCACTGATTTGAATTTCAGGCGGTGCAAGATTGGGAAACAATGCGACAGGTAAACCCGTCATGGACACCAGCCCCATAATAACCATTAAAATGGCAATCACCATCGCCACAATCGGGCGATTGATAAAGAATTTAGCCATAAATTACTCCGCCTTAGCGGTGGCAGTGTAAGGTGCTGGCTGTACTTTCATGCCATTACGCACTTTCTGCCCGCCTTCCACAATCACCCGCTCACCGAGTTTCACGCCTTCTTTAACCACCACTAACTTACCACTGCTTTGCCCCAGAGTAACGGTGCGTATTTCAACCTTATCTTCCTTATTGACAACCGCTAACTGGGTAGCAGTTTGCAGCTGCATCACGGCGACTTGTGGCACTAACAAACCAGTCTCTTTGCTCACATTAGCGCGAATTCGGGCATACATACCTGGGCGTAACACATTATTGGTATTCGGAAACAATCCCGCGACTTTAATCGTGCCTGTACTGACATCCACCGCTCGACCCGCAAAAAAGAACTTGCCGCTGTGTGGATAAACGCTGTTATCCGCCAGTTTTAGTTCCAAAGGAACAGTGCCAGACTCCTGATGACTGTTTTGTTTTTGTTCAACAAAGTGTAAATATTGCGATTCACTTAAACCGATATACGCACGAATCGGATTAACTTGCGAGACGGTGGTTAGTTCATTATTCGCACTGCCCGGCCCGACTAAATCACCCAATTGTGTTTTTGACACGCCCGCAATGCCGCTAATCGGCGAAGTGATTTTAGTAAAACCCAGATTAAGTTGGGCAGTATCGACTGCCGCCTGTGCCGCTAATACTTGCGCGTTAGCCGTTGCCACCGCCCCCACCGCATTATCACGGTCAAGCACACTCACGGCTTTTTCAGGTAATAAGCGTTTGATTCGGTTTAAAGCCAGTTGATTGGTTTGTAATACCGCTTGTTGTTGCGCCAGACTGGCTTTCGCCTGTGCCAGTGCGGCTTGAAAGGTGCGCGGGTCAATTTCATAAAGCAGCTGGTCTTTTTTAACCAAATCACCTTCTTTATAATTTTGCTTGATTAAATAACCTGTGACTTGGGCATTAATAGTGGCATTCACCATACCATCCAACGTGCCGACCCATTCTTCAAACACAGCAACATCGTCTTGTATCACTTCTGTCACTTTAACAGCGGGTAGCATTGCGGGAGCTTGTTGGGGCGGTTTGCTACAGCTCAGTAATAACAACGAGCCGATAAGCACAAGATAACAACGGGATGCGGATAACGAGCGATTCTTTTTCATGAAAAATACTCAAGTGAACGACACATAGCTGGATTATTACCCAGCGCGTTATAAATCGCAAACCTGATAAGGCTTTCAGCCCTTATTCAATATAGAGTGGTGCATTAAATCGGTTATTTTGATGACCGCCAGTCCATCAAAGACTGGCAGTCAGTCAATATTTTCTAACGTAAAGCAGGAGTTTGTAACGCGCTATTAATTACATGAGCAAAAGACGCGCCCATTTTACCAGCGAGCTTGTCGAAGAACTCTTCTGACTCGGTGAAATTCACCAAACGATCTGCGCCAATCAAGTCTTTAGCCACCGAACTGTCACTGCCAAACGCATCGGCAACACCCAATTTAACGCCCTCTTCACCCGTCCACACTAAACCAGAAAACGTATCAGGCGTTTCTTTCAAACGATCGCCGCGTCCTTGTTTAACCGCAGTGATGAATTGTTGATGCACCTGATTAATCAGATTCTGCATATATTGATTTTCATCGGGTTTAGGCGGTGAAAACGGATCCAGCATCGCTTTATGCGCACCTGCGGTAATTAAGCGACGTTCTACGCCCAGCGTTTTCATGGTATCGACAAAACCGAAACCATCCATAATGACCCCGATTGAACCGATTAAACTAGCAGGGCTGACGAAAATTTTATCAGCGGCAGAGGCAATGTAATAACAGCCTGAAGCGCATATATCACTGACCACAGCAACAATCGGCAAATTGGGATTGAGTTTTTTGATATTACGAATTTCTTCGTAAATATACGCCGACTGCACAGGACTGCCACCGGGAGAATTGGAATGTAAAATAATACCTTTGGTATTTTTATCTTTCACGGCAGCGCGTAGGCTTTTAATCGTATTTTCGGCATTAACCTCTTTACCTTCGGCAATCACGCCCACAATGTCAACCACCGCAGTATGAGCTTTGCCGTTACCCATTTCTTTTTTCATATTGGGGTATAAAGCGACACCTAATAATATGGCTAAATAGCTAAAGGTCAGAGCTTTAAAAAACACGCCCCAGCGTCTGGCGCGGGTTTGTTCAGTAATTGCCGCGAGAGCGACTTTTTCCAGCACCTCGCGTTCCCAGCCGTCTGTTTTTGGTACATTATCTTGTGAATTGTCCACGTTGTTTACCTTAAATAAGCCAATAATTCCGTTGTGTGCGCTAGGCATAATAACGGTTCGTGCTGTTGCAGAACATCTTTTGAATGTGCGCCGCAAGTGACACCTACTACTGAAATGCGGGCGTTATTCGCCATTTGCAAGTCATGAATAGAATCACCAATCATTAACGTGCGTTCTGGTGTGCAGTTAGTCACCTGCATAATCTCCAATAACATTTTCGGATCAGGCTTGGAAGCGGTTTCATCCGCACAGCGCGTGACCGCAAATAAATCTTCGGTCGCGGTTGCCTGTAAGGCATCCTGTAAACCGTGGCGAGTTTTACCTGTAGCCACCGCGAGCTGATAACCCGCCTGTTTCAGCTCCACCAACATCTCAATCACCTCAGGAAATAAATCGGCACGGCTAAGCTGTTTCGATGAATACTCCCGACTGTAATGCTGTACCAACTGCTCAAGCGTGTGCGCATCAGCCTCAGGATGCAGAGTGGACGTGGCGTTTTGGATGTTTAAGCCGATAACATCCTTCGCCGCCTGCTTTTCGGGTATCGCACAACCGCACCGTTCAGCGGCAGTCTGCAAGCAATGGGCAATCCAATCAATCGAATTAATCAGTGTGCCGTCCCAATCAAAAATCAATAAATCAAAGCGGTTGTTCATGTTTCAATAAGTGGTCTAGTTGAGGAGGTAAGGGAGCGGTGACCGCCATCGCGACACCTGTAACGGGATGCTGAAAACGTAACACTTGCGCGTGTAAAAACATCCGCTTATAGCCTTTATGGCGAAAATGTTTATTGGCATCATCTTCGCCGTAACGCTCATCACCGACAATCGGATGTCCCAAACTGGCGGCATGAACGCGGATTTGATGGGTGCGCCCCGTTTTTGGCGAGGCTTCCACCAACGTTGCCCCTGCATATAATTGCAGGCGACGAAACAAGGTTTCCGCGTCTTTACCTAACGGACTGATAGACACCATTCGCTCACCGCCTTTCTGCACATTTTTCAACAATGGTGCAGTGACGATTAATTTTTTGCGCTGCCATTGCCCGACCAACAGCGCGACGTAGGTTTTATGAATATTATTTTCACGAAACAATTCATGAAACAAGCGTAACGCACTGCGTTTTTTGGCAATCACCAAACAGCCCGATGTGTCCTTATCCAAACGATGCACCAATTCTAAAAACCGCGCTTCAGGACGAAGCAACCGCAAGCCCTCAATAATGCCCGAACTCACGCCGCTACCGCCATGCACCGCAAAACCCGCAGGCTTATTAATAATCAAAAAGCCGTCATCTTCAAATAATACACTGTGTTGCAGCGCATCTTTTAACCCTTGTGGAATATACGATTCTTCGCTGCGTTCAGCAACGCGCACAGGCGGAATACGGATAATATCCCCCGCCACTAAACGGTATTTAACATCCACCCGCCCTTTATTAACACGCACCTCACCCTTACGGACAATGCGATAAATAAGGCTTTTAGGCACACCTTTTAAATGGGTCAATAAAAAATTGTCCAGACGTTGATCGCCATGATCTTCGTTAATCTCAACAAAAGTGACTTTAGGCGACTCGCCTTGTTGTTCATTGCTCATGCTAGGTCAATAAAAATAAAAACCATCACTATAACCTATTCATAAGCGACATTGAATCTGTTAATCCGCTTTACTGCACACAGCTAAAGGATTTTTAAAAAACAGTGCAATGCGTTGAAGACTGCGTAATAACACCAATACACCTGACAAATCAACGCCAATTACACTTATTTTGTAAATTATTTATAAATCGTTACCAAAAATGACACAACCTGTCGCAACCATGTTTTATACTACTCACTGTCACACGTCATCTTCTTGGTTACAAGGAAAAATACTAAAGTTAAGTAAGGATAATTATGGAAATTGTATGTAAGAGTTGTAATACCAGTCATTACCTCAGTGACGATAAAATCCCGTTAGAATCAAAAATAGGCAAATGCAAACAATGTAATGCGGACATTATTGTATTAGGAACTAATGATATTAGTTCACCTACCACGCATTCAATACCGCCAGAACAACAAGCAACCAAAAGATGTAATTTTTGTGGTGAAAAAATCTTGGCGATTGCCAAGAAATGTAAGTATTGCGGCAGTATGTTAAATGATACAGCTTCACCCCCTCAGTTGAATAAAGTTGTAAAAATACCTGCTAAAAGCACAATATTAAGAAATCATGCAGAAGAGGTTGTTCCACCTCCACTTACTAAAAATACACCTCCAAGTAATAATACAAGTAACAAAAAAAACGAACCGTTTTCATCATATAATCAAGTACCTTGGTATCGAAAAAATTGGTTCGTTATTGTATCAGCACTTACCCCATTGTTTTTTATAGTTATTTTGGCAACTCTCATTACTGGAGATATTTACTATGAAAAAAAAGGACAACTAAAAACTTACTCAAAACCCACAAAATTTTTTCTTATTGCTTGGGGTTTGCTTGCTATCATCCTTCTTACAAAGGGCTTAATAACTCCTAAACAAGATACGACTGTTACATCATCCAAACCTACTCAAATACAAATTGCCGACATAAAACCAAATACCACTGAGCAAACTTCAACCATCACACCACTCCAACAATCAACGACTGCTTCAAGCCCAGAACCCAAGATAATTGAACAAACCACTGTTAAAGATAATATAGCCGCTACCGTCGAAACACCTGCATCGAGAACAGAACCCAGTCACACAAAAGAAACGATAGTGGAAAGTTATACCGCACGCTTAAGTTCTAAAGATCATTTCAACAGTGATGGCGCGAGTTTAAAGTCAGTCGCTGATATTATTCGTCAAGATAGAGCTAACTATCACAAATTTAATATTCGTGATAACGATGACACGGGTGATAATTTTTTCAACGATAAAGACAATCGTGAACGCATAGCTGTGATGTTAGAAAAAGGACATATTGACAAAGCAACTAGCGAAAGCATACTCAACAGTACGCCTGTTGTTTTAGTGAACATTTACAATAATTACATCGAAGTTTCACTACAACAAAAACCCAATAATCAACCTGAAAACACACTGGAATTTCCCGCAGGTTTGAGATTACCAACAGTCCAAGAATTAGCTAAAGAAACTTTACGACAAGAATCACCAACTCAAAACGCTAAAGTAACGGCGGATTTTAACGGTGACGGAAAAGTAGATTACGCATTTTTGTTAGCAGGCATTAACACTAGCAAAGGCGCGTTAGCTATTAAACTTTCCAACAATAATAGCTATGAATGGAAAATTATCGATGGTGATATTGATTGGAATAGTAGTACACAAATGAGCATTGATTTAGCAGAGCCAAACAAATACGAAACGGCTTGTGGCAAAGGTTATTGGGAATGTGCAGTAAATGAGCCAAGCAATATTACATTGAAAAATGCTGGTATTTTATATACTCCATTTGAGCAAGGTGGTGCGAAAATGATATTTTGGAACAGTGCTAAAAATGATTTTACCCAAATTGTAATGAACGACTAAAAACGTATCAGCCTGACTACTTAAAAATTCTTTTTATCAACAAGGATAGCTATGGAAATTGTGTGCAAGAACTGTAATACCAGTCATTATCTCAGTGACGACAGAATCCCTTTAGAAACCAAAACAGGTAAATGCAAACAATGCAGTGCGCCGATGACGGTATTGGGAAAAAATGCTCTCGGCTCAATCGAGCTATCACTCACGCAATCAATACCGCCAGAACAAGAAGCCACAAAAAACTGTGATTTTTGTGGTGAAAAAATCTTAGCGATTGCCAAGAAATGCCGACATTGCGGCAGTATGTTAGACGGTAGTAATGCTTTCGAATCTCAGGGCGTAGCAGAGCAAAATATACCTCCATCAACCCAACATCACACAGAGCAGGAAATGAGCAATGAAAATGAAACATCAACCATATCCCTCTGGAACCCTAATGCCGCAGCAAATTGGAGCTTACTATTTTCGCCTGTCTTTGGAGCATGGCTTCATGCGAAAAACTGGAGCGTTCTTGGAGACGAAGGGAAAGCGAAGCAATCGATGTACTGGGTATATGGTGGAATTGCTGTTTTGATATTGGCGATTTTGCTTCCTGAAAAAATCGGCAGGTCAATGGGGATGGTCTATCTCTTCGGCTGGTACTTCTCATCAGCTAAGCAACAGGTAAAACACGTCAAGGAAAGGCTCAACAATGCTTATGAAAAGGAAAGTTGGGCAAAGCCGATTGGTATTGCAGTTGCCTCATTCTTGATAGTTGTAGGTGTAGCAGTTTATTTCGATTCGGATTTACAACAAGAGTCTACGCTAACAGATGTCAGTGGAGTGTGGCGAGCAAACAATGATGGCGCAATGGTGACAATCAAGCTAGACGAGAAAATTAAATCCATTAATGTGAACGGAAGAGACATTCCTGTGACTGTCAAGAGTTATGACGACGAAAATAAAATTATAACGCTGGTGGTTAATAATGATCCTGCAATAATCTGGACTGTGAGACAAATTCTCGATAAAGATGAAAAGTTCACTCTGGATTTCACCTTGCAAGACGGCACACAAGACAATCTTTCTTTTGTCCGTAGCCTGTAGTCCTGTGGATACTCTGTTCAAAATCTAGTGGTGTGGGGTACGCTGTGCGTACTTTTCCATAATCACGAGTTATAACTACCTGACTGTTAGCCTATCCAACATTTATTTCAATCAATTAATGCTTTAATAACACAAAAGGAAACCTAATGAGTGAAAACGATGTTTTAACCTATTTGTGCAAGGAGGTTGTACTTAAAACAGCAATACTCCTTAATGTACATAAACCGTTTGTTTTGCCCCTTTTGGGTAGTGATAATAATTCGGTTGAAGATAATTATTACTTGGAAATGAAGACGGGGGAATATGATGTTATTAGTGGGGAATGTAAAATAAAAATAACTGAGACATTACTAAAGGCAATAGAAGACAAAGATAAAAATTTAGCTGAGTTGATTCAGAAATTTATGAAGTGCTACATTGCTTGGTTTGAACTCACAGAGGTTATTGATGAAACAAGGGAAATTAATGAAGATGCAATCAATAATGTACTTAGAAAATTTTGTGACGAACCCAACAAATCCATTGATTATGAGCTAGTGGGCAGACTTCGTTCTACTACATGGTCTGTCGCATGGAATACATTTTTTAATCATTATGAAAATTGGTTTGAATCCACGGAGGAGACACTTAGTAGTCTTAATGCAGGTAAAAAAGAAGAGCGTATCAAAAACTTCGCAACTGACTGGTGGTCTGAGTTCGATAAACTAACCAACTCGTAAGATGGGCAGAGCTTGCGAAACCTATCACAAACCTGCGTAAATGATGGGTTTCACTGCGTTCTACCCATCCTACATTTTAGATTCTAAATTAATTATTCCAAATCGAATCGCGTAGGATGGGCAATGCTCTTTTGCCCACCATTTACCCACAAAAGTGGTGGGCAGAAAAACGCTGCCCACCCTACATGACTGGTTAAACAAAAAGTACAAGAGGTTAAAAGTGATGAAAGACAGTGATAGATATTTAAAAATAGTGGAATGGTCGGAAGCTGATAATTGCTACTTGGGTTCTGCCCCAGGATTGATTGAACACTGCTGTCATGGTGCAGATGAAAAAAAAGTGTTCGATGAGTTGTGTATTATTGTTGACGAATGGATTGATTTATTACACCAACAAAACAAGGCATTACCACCGCCATACAAACTGGGTGCGAATTTATCACCTTCTTCTTATGCACTTAACCCATAATATTGCGCACCCTGCAATCTCGTGTACTGCGTATGTTGGGCTAGTCGCGTAGGGTGGGCAACGCTCTTTTGCCCACCATTTACCCACAAAAACGGTGAGCAGAAAAACGCTGCCCAGCCTACATGACTAACCCGACCTAGCATTACAAAATCGCTGCAACGTTAATATTGATATGCGGTAATTGTGATAACACAATGTTGTCACCTGCTTGTAGCGTGGTTTTTTCGCCATACACTTCACCGCGTGGCTTGCGATACACTTCAAGGCAGTTATCGTTTAAATTGAGTATCCAGTATTCGGGGATGTTGTGCCGTGCGTATAAATGGAGTTTTTTGTTTTGGTCGTAGTTTAAGGTGGTATCCGATACTTCGATAAGTAATAACACATCATCGGCGTTTGGGTGACGTGTGCAGTAAAAATCGGCATTGGGTTTTAATAGCATAAAATCAGGTTCGGGTTCGGAGAAGTCGCTGAGTTGCAGGGGATTCTGCACTGACGTATCTGCATAATCTGCGACTAAGATGGTAAATAATTTATTAATACGATTTAAATGCCCTGCATGATTAAAACCAATCGGTGCCATGTCTAAAATTTCTCCATCTATCAGTTCAATATGATTATTTTCCGAAAACACACCCGCCGCACCCATTTTGTGCCATTCGTCAATATCGGTTAAATGTTTAGTTGGATTAACGACTGCCATGATGTAAAACCTCAGTTAAAAATAAACTCAAACTATAAGCGGTAGTTTGACATAAAAAAGTCGCGCAGGATGGGCAACGCTCTTTTGCCCACCCTACATGACTATCCATCAATTACAACGCAAACAACTCGCGCATTTTTTTCCCAGATTGTTCCACGCGCATAAATGCTTCGCCGACTAAAAAACCGTAGATGTTGTTGCTTAGCATTAGCTGTACGTCGTCGGTGGTGTGGATGCCGCTTTCGGTGATGATTAAGCGGTCGTCGGGAATGCTGTCTTTTAACGTCAGGGTGGTTTGTAAATCGGTGGCGAAGGTGCGCAGGTTGCGGTTGTTGATGCCGATGAGTTTGGTGTCCAGCGTTAAGGCGCGTTGCAGTTCGTCGGCATCGTGAACTTCGACTAAGACATCCATGCCCAGTTTAGTGGCTAGGTCGGCTAATTCGTGCATGACGCTGTCTTCCAACGCGGCGACGATTAATAAAATACAATCTGCACCTAAGGCGCGGGCTTCGTGGATTTGATAGGCATCTATCATGAAATCTTTACGTAATACGGGCAGTGGTACGCGCTTTCTGACTGCGTCCAAGTAGGCTTCTGAGCCTTGGAAATATTCTTTATCGGTGAGTACCGATAAGCAGGTCGCGCCGTTCATGGCGTAATCTTGGGCGATGGTGACGGGGTGGAAGTTTTCCCGAATCACACCTTGGCTGGGTGAGGCTTTTTTAATTTCGGCGATAATGGCGGGTTTTTTTGCCAGAATTTTACTGTGCAGGGCATTGGCAAAGCCGCGCGGACGCTCTACGCCGCTGGCAATTTCTTGCAGCATTTCTATGGGCGTGTTCAGGCTGCGTCTTGCCACTTCTTGTTGTTTGGTGGCGAGGATGGTTTTTAAAATATCGGGGGTGTCAGTCATGATTTTTTGTGTTTATAAAGAGTTGGAATAAGCGATTAAGGCGTTCAGTTTAGCACGCGCCGCGCCGCTGGCAATCACTTGTCCAGCGGTTTCAATACCTGCGGCTAGGCTATCGGCAAGCTGTGCCGCATAAATTGCCGCACCTGCATTGAGTTGCACAATGTCCCGCGCCGCGCCTGCTTGATTGTTCAGCACGGCGTTAATCATTTGCAAACTATCGGCGGCATTTTCAACGGCTAATTCGCTCAAACTGGCACGGTTAAAGCCGAATTGTTCAGGCGTAATGGTGTAGGTTGTCACTGTGCCGTTTTTTAATTCGGCAACCTGAGTCGGTGCGGCAATGCTGATTTCATCCAAACCATCTTCGGCATTAACGACCAGCACATGATGACTGCCCAGTTTTTTTAAGACTTGTGCCAACGGTTCTACCCAATGCGCGGCAAACACGCCGATTAGCTGATTGGGTGCGCTGGCAGGATTGGCGAGAGGGCCCAGCAGATTAAATAAGGTTCTTATGCCCAGCTCTTTACGCACGCCGATGGTGTGTTTCATTGCGCCGTGATAATTGGGTGCGAATAAAAAGCCCACGCCCAAGGTATTGACGCAATCGGCAACTTGCGCAGCAGTGAGATTGAGATTAATACCTGCGGCTTCCAATAAATCGGCACTGCCACAACGGCTGGACACGGAACGATTGCCATGTTTGGCAACCTGCCCGCCCGCCGCCGCCACGACAAACGCCGAGCAGGTGGAGATGTTAAAGGTATTTGCACCATCGCCGCCCGTGCCGCAAGTGTCAATGATATGCGTACCTGTCACACTGACTTTAGTCGCCAGCTCGCGCATAATGTCGGCGGCGGCGGCAATTTCATCGACAGTTTCACCTTTGCACCGCAGGGCAATCAGAAAACCTGCCAGTTGCGCATCGGTGACTCCGCCCGTCATAATCAGGCGCATGACTGTCTGCATTTGTTCGGTACTGAGGTGTTGTTGGTTTAATAGGCGTTGTAAGGCTTGTTGTATCTGCATAGTGAACTTGTCGTTATAAAAGTTTTAGCGGTCTCACGTCATACCCAATAGCTGCATTTTCTCTAGCGCGTATGTTTCTAAGGCGTGGATAGTGGCTTGATTGGCTGTTTCATCGGCTTTCAGGGCAGTCAATCGGGCAAAATAAGCGTCAAATGTAATCCCCGCGCCCGCTTGCTGTCCTGTTAAACGGTTGCTACAAAATGCTTGCCAGCGTTGCTTTTCGTCGGCGTTTAACGTGTCTGGATAGTTACGCGCACGGTATCTGAACAGCATTTCCGCTAGGCGTTTATCGGTGAATTTGAATGAATTGCCAGCCAGATTTTCAGGCGATAACGTGCGGATTTTTGTCATTGTGGACTTATCAGCATCGGCGAAAAAACCACCGCTGTAAATCGCCAAATCGGGATCTGTGTTTTGTTCGTCACCATGACCGCCAAACACGACGGCTAATTTTTCTGCTAAACCAGCCGTGGTTTTTATAGATTCAATGTGTGCCAAACACGCGATTAGGTCGATGTTGAGACGCTCGGCATCGGCAGGTTTTATGACGGAAATCGGGGCTAATACGGGGCATTTATTGATATGCACTACTTTTAGCGGGATGCGTGCCACGCCTTCGGGTAAGTCAGCGGTAGCGGTAAATAAGCGGTGTTGAATAGCTTCGGCTGATAGATTTAACAGGGCTTCTGGATTGATTGATAAATCATAAACGATGATGCCGTTTGGATTGGTCGGGTGTTTGCACAGCGGTAACACGACAGCTAAACAGTTTTTTTCTGCCCGATATTTGCCTGAGATATGCAACACAGGTTTAAAACTACCTAATTGCAATAAATCCAGCACTTTGTTTTTAACGCGGTTTTCCAGTAAAAACTGAAACAATTTGGGTTGAGCTTGTTTGATTAATCGGGCTAATTCGATAGTGGCATAAACATCCGCCAGTGCGTCATGTGCGGCTTCGTGGGCAATACCGTTGGCAATGGTCAGTTGATCCAGACGAAAACTGGGCTTGCCTTCTGCGCTGTTCACCCATTGAACTCCGTCGGGACGCAAAGCACGCGCGGCGCGTACTACGTCAATTAAATCCCAGCGGGAATTGCCGTTTTGCCATTCACGGGCGTAAGGGTCGTAGAAGTTGCGGTATAAAATATTACGAGTGACTTCATCATCAAAACGCAGGTTGTTATAACCCAGCGTGCAGGTATTGGGCTGGGCGAGTTGTTCATGAATGCGGCGGATAAATTCAGCTTCACACACGCCTTTTTGCTGTACTGACTGAGGAGTGATGCCTGTAATGACACAGGCATCAGGGTGTGGCAGAGTGTCCACCGCCAGCCTGCAATACAGCACCAGCGGCTCATCAATTACGTTAAAATCCGCATCGGTACGCACGCCTGCAAATTGCGCGGCGCGGTCACGTTGCGGATCAAGACCAAAGGTTTCATAGTCATGCCAATAAAAAGTCTGTGCTGCCATGACTTGCCTAGGTTATTTAAGGGTAATTAACGCTTTTAATACATCAGTACGACTGATAATGCCGACAAATTTCCCGTCATCAAACACAGGAAAACTTCTGACCGACGAATGTTCAAATTTTTCTGCCAGTTCAACAATACTGGAATCAGCATCGACGCTAATCGCGCCCGCCGTCATATAATCGCCGACTTTGCCGCCCATACTTTGGTTATACACACTGCCTAGAAACACTTTAATACTGTCTTTTTCAGAAAATACCCCTAACAAACGACCTTGATCGTCAACCACAGGGGCGCAGGTAATTTTATGATCCAGCAACTTTTTAATTGCATCAATGACACTGGTGTCTTTAGTCAGCGTCACGACTCTGGTAGTCATGTAATCTGCAACTGTAATTTTTGTCAACATGATGAACTCCTCGTTATTTATTATTATATTAGACGAGGGACTAACGGGCGTTATCCTTGTGTCAGATGCGCCTGCGCTGCCTCAGCGTCCAGTTTTTTTCTTTTGTCACATTTTTCCACGCACACACACGCGGCTTTATCCATGCCGCCGCCACAAGAACCTTTAATAGCGCGTCTGCCAAATATAACACCGACAGCCATAATAGCAATCACAACTAACATAACCACAAAAGTCACTATAAAATACATCATAATTTATTCCTCAATCTCAGTAAAAAATGGATAAAAACTCTGGATAAGAGCCTTTATTCATTTTCATAGTTCCCACATATTGTACACGACTAAGCGATTCATAAAACGAGCAATGTCCGCCAAATGTTTGCGTATAAAAGACGGACGATAATCGCCATTTAGCAATTCCCAATAACAAAAAAGCGGTCAACGACCGCTTTTTCTATTCAAATCTAAAATACAGATTATTTTGCAGGGGTTTCGACAGGCTTAGGCTCAACAGCAGGAGCGGCAACAGGCGCAACAGGAGCGACGACGGGCGCAGCGACAGCAGTGCTGTTCTTTTCCCACTTGCCGCCCGCTTTGAGACACTCTTTTTTGGTCTTCACCACAACAGCCTCATTCAGCACACAACTGTGATTTTGTGCGGGCGGTGGAGTGCCTTTTGCCGATTTAGCCAAAGTGGCAGAAGACAATAAGGCAAGAGCGACTGCGAAAACTATCTTATACATGGTTATTTTCCTGTTAGATTTAAGAACAAATGTTTGAAAATTCAAACACGCGGGGCTGAGTTTGACAACCTACCGCTCTCTTTGTCAAGCCTGTTGTCGGCATTGAACGCATTCTATCGAGAGTCAATCGTCTACCCCGCGCAACCAGCAAACACCGACATTGTTAAATATAAGCGCACTTTTTTGATTGTTTTTGATCTATATCAAAAGCACACATTTTATGTATGCCACAATATGCCAAGTCAATAAAGACTTAACACCTGCTTCATATTCACAACGCCATGTTGTGAGTCAGCGCACACCCAAACTAAAATAACGGGAAAATCCTATGAAAAAAATCAGTTATGTTTTGTTATTACTTGTTGCTGTCACTACGCTTGCTGCTTGTGGAGAGCAAGGTGTAGGTCCCGCTAAACCAGGCGCGACTCAAGAATCTGCAAAATAAATAGTTTTTGCTGAACTGGCACTGCCGTATTGTTTAATTATGGTGCGGTAATACCACGTTGCAGGCTGATTTATATCAACTCAATGCAACGGGCAAGCATTCACTATCGTTTTCAGCAAATCCAGATTATCTATTTGAATTCCGCGTTGTTTAACCGTAATAACCCCCTGTTGACTTAAATAAGTCAATTGCCGACTGACGGTTTCAACCGTTAAACCCAAAAAATTGGCAATATCCTGCCGCCCCATAGACAAATTAAATTGCGTACTTGAAAAGCCTAACGCGGTATAACGCAACGACAACATTAATATAAACGTCGCCATTTTTTCCTTTGCCGAACGGTGTCCAAGCAACACAATTTTATCGTGATCCGATGCAATTTCTTTCCCTAATATCCGCATCAACTGGGTTTGTAAGCGGGGAATGCGCGAGCATAACTCATTAAAATGACTTAATGGCAACTCACACACCGATGCCGTTTCTAAAGCGACGGTCGAGCAAGTAAAACGCCCGTGCTGCAATGAATCCAAGCCCATTAATTCACCTGGCAAATAAAAACCAATAGTCTGCTCATCCCCCGCCAACGTCGTTATAAAACTTCGAAATGAACCCGATTTAATTGCATACAAACTCTCGCAGGCTTGACCTTGCCCATACAGCAACTCATCCGCTTGCAAAGGGCGTTTATTCTTAACAATATCAACTAATTGAGTGACTTCGTTTTTTTGCAAACCGAAGGGCAGACATAATTCAGACAACTTGCAATCAGGGCAAGTTATCGTAGGTTGCGTTAATTTCAAGTGTTTCTATCCTTGCTTAGAATAATTCACTCAATAATAACAGAGCCGCCTACAACACTCAGGCTTCATTTATACCAAACTCACTGAATAGCGTACCAAACGCTCAAAAATGCGAACAAGAGATGCTCTGCGTTGGAATGCTTGTGTGACGCTCCAGCATCATGTCTCGCAACGCTGGGGCTTTGCAGGATGAGTTCTCACGCTGGAGGTGGGAACTATGAAAACGTAGGTCTGAGTAAGACCGTCCAAGCGGTAGCGCAGAACGGGCGTTTCCGACATCGCATAAGTTTGTCGGAAACGCCTGTGTCGCTCCCGCTCAATAATGCTTATTCCGACCTACAGGACTCCAGTTTTAGAACAAGAAAAAATGGCAATCTAATCTACAACGGCTAACTTGATTTGTTTATAGAAAACATTGGTAATATAGATACAGGTAGAGACATCCTTGCACAAGTTGAGTGGCAATATTCTCTCCAGTAAGCCCAAATTTGATGTGGTACGTTAAGTCTGCCAAACTCAGAAACTACATCTTCAGGTAATTCTTCATTGCACTTAATAAGATACTCTGAAACGAAAGTAGCTTTTATTTCAGCAGCGATTAGCTTATCTAACAGCTCTTCATTTTCTAGGCTTTCTTTTAATTCATCAGTATTAGAACCTATTAAATAACGCATGGCTGCTTCGGTTTGATAAACCAAAAACCTGTATTTTTCACCAGTTTCAGTGTCCTGAACTTCTTTGAGACGGCATGATTTTGGAGTAATTCCATATTGTCCAACCAACTCCTGATTAGGCATTAAAGGATCAAAACCATTATGAATTTTTGTTTCACTGGAATGTAGATAAATCATTTGTATTGAAAGATTATCTATTGCCTTTTGTAATAATTTTCTATTCATGCTACTTGACGATTAGATTCAGAATATTTTTTATCATTAACTGCATTATTTTGTATTAAACGCAAGCTAGGTGTGGTGGTTACAGTAGCCCCCCAAAATATTTTTTCATATCCAAATCCATTGCAATAAAATTCTTTTAAATCTTGTTCGCGTGAAGTGCGTTTTAAATTTTCAGCGTTGAGCTTGGAAATGTCTAAAATACCGTCACTGAATTTTTCAAAAGAAACTTTGATTGTTAAATCAAATGCTTTAGCCAATTTACGCAAAGTTTTAAGTGTCCAAGCGTCATAATCGACATTTTCAAGTGCAGAAATACGTTCTTGTTTCATATCAGCAGCTTTTGCAAGTTGAACTTGTGTCCAATTACGTTGTTCGCGCAATACTTTAATTTGAGCAGCAATAGCCATATTAGAAACTTCTTCCATGTAAGCATGAGCATACTCTTTGTCATCAAACTCTTTGACTAATGTTTTAACTAACTCTTTCATGGTCTTTCCTTCTATTGGGATTTTTAATAATAATCTTCTTTCGCTGATCAGCTTCTTCGTCAACATCTTTAGGGATAAGGCGATCACCTTTTTCTGTTGCACCAACAAGTAACGTAAACTCTGTTTCGTGGTTAATCGGTCCTCTACACAACATAGGTCTAAGCTGAACATTATTAGCTTTTACTCTAAGTTTTAAGATGCCAGAAGTAGGAGTACCTGTAAGCAACTCAGGAAATAATTCAGAGCCATGCTGTTCAAGCATATCAAGTTTCGCATTGAGCTTTGCACGTTCAACTTTTTGCAATGTTTCTGTCCACTTTTTAAAATCGTTATTGCCCTTTTCATCTATGTAGTCAAACAGGGCAAACTCTTTCTTTTCAGTTGAAGTGGACTTCATCATATAATAAATTTATTATAATTTCTATGAATGGATTGAAAACAGCGGATTAGCAATAGCGTCTCTGCTATGTATGTCTATCATCATACGGCGCAATTCGGCAAACCTATTGCGCCGAACCACGATTAATTCAAACTCTTATGCAAATCCTGCAAACAATTCACATCCCCAGCATCCAATTCACCTAGCGCAAAACAAGCGGCTCTCGCTCCAGCCATTGTGGTGTAATAAGTGACGCGGTGTTGTAAGGCTTCGCGGCGCATGGTGAAGGAATCGGAAATAGCTTGTTTGCCTTCGGTGGTGTTGATGATTAATTGGATTTGGTCGTTTTTAATCATATCCACGGTGTTAGGTCTGCCTTCGTTGACTTTGCACACCACTTCACACGGAATACCTGCCGCTTTCAGGAATCTTGCTGTGCCACCTGTTGCGACGATTTCGTAGTTTTTTGCGACTAACATCCGCGCAATTTCTGGCAGTTTCACTTTATCAACTTCACGAATACTAATCAGCACTTTACCGCTGGCGTTTAAATCCACCCCTGCGGCGCGTTGTGATTTAGCAAACGCTTCACCAAAGGTTTTACCTACGCCCATGACTTCGCCTGTCGATTTCATTTCAGGGCCTAATAATGGATCAACACCTGGAAATTTTACGAAGGGGAATACCGCTTCTTTCACCGAGAAATAATCAGGAATGCGTTCTTCGGTAATGCCTTGTTGTTCTAAAGTTTGTCCGACCATAACTCTGGCGGCAATTTTTGCTAAGGCATAACCTGTGGCTTTAGACACAAACGGCGCGGTGCGTGAGGCGCGTGGATTGACTTCCAGCACATAAATATCGGTGCCTTGAATCGCAAATTGAGTATTCATTAGGCCACGAACGCCCAAGGCTTCTGCCATTTTCGCCACTTGTTCACGCAATTGGTCTTGCAGTTCTTTGGATAAATCGTAAGGCGGTAATGAACAGGCAGAATCGCCCGAATGCACGCCCGCTTGTTCAATGTGTTCCATCAAACCGCCGATTAACACGCGCTCACCGTCATAAATCGCATCCACGTCCATTTCTACCGCGTCATCTAAAAAGCGGTCGAGCAGTACAGGTGAATCATTCGACACGCTGACCGCTTCTTTCATGTAACGTTGCAAGCCTTCTTCATTAAAGACAATTTCCATTGCACGACCACCTAATACATAAGACGGACGCACCACTAACGGATAACCCAATTCTTTAGCGGCATTAATGGCTTGTTCGGTTGAACGTGCGGTGGCATTTGGTGGTTGTTTCAGTCCTAAACGCTCTAATAATTTTTGGAAACGTTCACGGTCTTCCGCTAAGTCGATTGAATCAGGGGATGTGCCGATAATGGGAACACCTGCCGCTTCTAACGCGCGGGCTAATTTCAGCGGCGTTTGTCCGCCATACTGCACAATCACGCCTTTGGGTTTTTCAATGTGGACAATTTCCAGCACATCTTCCAGCGTTAGCGGTTCAAAATATAAACGGTCTGAGGTGTCAAAATCAGTGGACACGGTTTCAGGATTACAGTTGACCATGATGGTTTCATAGCCATCTTCACGCAACGCCAACGCCGCATGAACACAGCAATAATCAAACTCGATACCTTGTCCAATACGGTTTGGGCCACCGCCTAGAATAATGATTTTTTCTTTGTCAGAGACTCGCGCTTCGCATTCTTCTTCATAAGTGGAATACAAATAGGCGGTATCAGAGGCAAACTCCGCCGCGCAGGAATCTATGCGTTTATAAACAGGACGAATGCCTTGTTTATGACGCACGTTGCGCACTTCGGTTTCTGACGCATCCAATAATTTTGCCAAGCGTCTATCAGAAAAGCCTTTGCGTTTCAGTCTGAATAATTCGCCTTCTTTTAACGTCGATAAAGTTTTAGTCGCTAAGGATTTTTCACTCAGCACCAAATCTTCAATCTGCGCCAAGAACCACGGATCAATTTTGCTGGAATCATGTACTTCTGCCAATGTCATGCCGCTACGGAAGGCATCGGCAACATACAACAATCTATCCGGGCCGGGGTGACGCATTTCACGGCGCATTTTATCGGCGGCATTATCAGCGGTTAAATCGGTAATTTCATTCAAGCCATCAATGCCGATTTCCAAACCGCGCAAGGCTTTTTGCAACGACTCTTGAAAGGTACGCCCAATCGCCATGACTTCGCCGACTGATTTCATTTGTGTAGTCAGACGGTCATCGGCTTGCGGGAATTTTTCAAAGGTAAAACGCGGCACTTTGACGACCACATAATCAATCGACGGTTCAAATGACGCAGGGGTTTTGCCGCCTGTGATTTCATTTTGTAACTCATCCAAAGTAAAGCCCACCGCCAATTTAGCCGCAACTTTGGCAATCGGAAAACCTGTGGCTTTAGACGCTAACGCCGACGAACGCGACACGCGCGGATTCATCTCGATGATAATCATGCGTCCATCGACAGGATTAATTGCCACCTGCACGTTAGAACCGCCTGTATCCACGCCAATTTCACGCAAAATTGCCAGCGACACATTACGCAGAATTTGATATTCCTTATCGGTCAAGGTTTGCGCAGGGGCAACGGTGATAGAGTCGCCCGTATGCACGCCCATCGGGTCAAAGTTTTCAATCGAACACACGATGATGCAATTATCTTTAGAATCGCGCACCACTTCCATTTCGTATTCTTTCCAACCCAGTACCGATTCTTCAATCAATAACTCATTGGTTGGCGATAAATACAAACCGCGTTCGCAAATCTCCATGAATTCTTCTTTGTTATAGGCAATGCCGCCGCCACTACCGCCCATGGTAAATGACGGACGTATAACCGTCGGATAGCCGACTTCTTTTTGTGCGGCAATCGCTTCTTCCATGGTATGCGCGGTTTTCGACTTCGCCACTTCGTAGCCGATTTTTTTCATGGCATCATTGAAAAGCTGGCGATCTTCAGCTTTATTAATCGCCTCTTTAGTCGCGCCTATCATTTCCACGTTGTATTTTGCTAATACCCCGTGTTTGTCCAAGGCAAGAGCGCAATTCAACGCCGTTTGTCCGCCCATGGTCGGCAACACCGCATCGGGACGTTCTTTGGCAATAATTTTTTCCACCGTTTGCCAATCAATCGGCTCGATGTAAATCGCGTCCGCCATATCGGGGTCGGTCATGATAGTCGCAGGATTAGAATTGACCAGAATCACGCGATAACCTTCCTCGCGCAACGCTTTACAGGCTTGCGTACCTGAGTAGTCAAATTCACAGGCTTGCCCAATAACGATAGGGCCCGCGCCTAATAATAGTATGGATTTTATGTCGGTTCTTTTTGGCATATTCTTAAATGTTAGGGTTGGAATTTTTTGTTATTGGCTAAATGGGGAAGTTTTTAGCTCTTAATTATAAATCGTCTAAAGAAATACGAATAAGTGGCTGTCCATCATTTAACCGTGTATCAGTAAGTGTATTGAGTTCGTTGTCAGATTCATTCTGTATTGAATAACTAATACCTAATCGCTTCAATAATTCCAATATAAATTTTTCATCTTCGTTATTTTCCAGCTCTAAGGTTACCTGTGACATTTTTTACTACCGTAAATTTAGATAAGAGTATTTGATAAGCACACCCTATTAATTGGAGAAAACCTAGATTCCGTTACACTCCATTTAGGCTACTTGCTATAAGTTTATTTACCATCATCGAGTGAATTTAAATAATTAGCTAAAACATCACCGTGGCAAGCAGCAGGTTTACAATGACAACCTAATGTTTTTCCGCGTAGTTTTAATAACTGTTCTTTATTGCTTTTGAGAAATCCACGCTCAAAATCATATTGATATTTTCTGATAACTTCGTCCCTATCACCATCAATGCCTATTGCGTAAGGATTACCCCAATCGGAGCCTCTACCAATATAAATGTCGTAACTTTCGTTTTTATCAACATTAACAACGTGGGTGATATTTGTATTGATTACTCTTGATACTATGCCTTTTTGTTTTAATTCATTAATAATGTGAGTAAAGCTTTCGCCATCATTAAAAATTACGGCATGAGTTATTTCTTCTAATTTATCTTCAGATGTTTTTATGGCATCGTGAATTCGCTGGTCATCTTCCATTTTTTTAGCAATGAAACCATTGTAATCATCAATCATAGCCAAGGAAAAACGCGGTAAACTTGAAAAAATTTTACTAATTTTTCTTTCAAACTTTGGATAACAAATAAATTCTTTTGGATAGGCGATTAAAATCGTGGGTTCTTGAATATTCATAATAAATGTACTACCTCTATATTAGAATCCCAATGTTTATTCAAATATTCAACAACTAGCCTACGATGACATTGATGTGGCTCATGCTCACTACACAATAAACAGCCATTATCCAGAATATCTTTATTTATAGTTTTTTCTATGTTCCTCTGCGCCATTAAATTAGTAAACTTATCCGCATAATTATCCCAAGTAATAGCCTTATTTTTATAAGAATCAAGCATAGGTTTTGTTGGTGTTAAGTCTGGAACATGAATGTAATCAGCGTGACACAATTCTTTAAGAAAATAGCTTAGGTCATTTTTTTTAGCGAAACCTGCTAATTGTGAAGTGGTATTCAAACGAACATCTACGACTCGACTAATATTATTTTTTATTATTAGCGAAAAAAAATGTTCGGCTGTTTTTTGGGTAAAACCAATAGTAAAAGTTTTCATTTACTCATACCGTCTAGCATTCTTAAAATAATCTGGAAAACTATAAATACCATTAACTTGTATCCAAAATCCAGTTTTATCCTGTTGACTTGTATGAATTCTACCTAAACCAATACGAAGAAAAACCTCTTTTTGACTTTTAATTACAGAATTAATTTCATTGTAATTATTTGTTTCTTTATAGTGGTTTTCAGCATAACTATGAAAACCAAGATCAGTAATAGATAAAAAACTATACTCTTTAAAATTATTATCAGTAAAATGAATTTTTATTTTTTTAGAATCATATTGGTCTTGAACAATTTTAACTGCATTTGGATTTACTGAAATGGTTATTATTGATTTTGATGGTGCTAATTCTAGCGGTATATGTTTTTGGCGATTTTCCAACTGTACATTGAAACCATCCTCTATATTTTCAGAGCATGATTGCAACAATACATCTCTAAATTCGCTATCCGAACAATGTCCATGAAATTGTAGATTTTCATGGTGCATATCTTCAGAATGTGGACGCTCTATACTTGTTAATGCACTGAAATTACCTGATAAGATTGCACCTGGTAATAAATTTAATTCTTTGCAGTATGAATATCTTAAATAAGGCATTGGTCTAACGCACTCACCATTATTAACATCTATACCAGCCGTGCAAACAATTTCTCTATTAGAAAATCTTGTTAAATCAGTAATTATTATTTTTCTCATGGGGTCTCTTGTGTTTGAGTATTTTAACGGTTCAGATTTATCTGTTCCTATTTTAATAAGCTGATTTATTTTTTTCAGTTTGTAGGTCGGGTTAGGCTTGCCGTAACCCGACATTTACCTGTGATGGTTGTCGGGTTACGCTATCGCTAACCCGACCTACGATGTTATTTAACGCGCATTCATCAAATCTATAAACTCATCAAACAAACCTTCGACATCGTGAGGGCCGGGGCTGGCTTCGGGGTGTCCTTGAAAGCTGAATGCGGGGCGGTCGGTGAAGCGAATGCCTTGTAAGCTGCCATCAAATAGTGAGCGGTGTGTGGCGATGACATTGGCGGGTAAACTGGCTTCATCGGCGGCGAAACCGTGGTTTTGACTGCTAATCATGACGCGACCTGTGGCGATTTCTTGTACAGGGTGATTCGCGCCGTGATGTCCGAATTTCATTTTTTCAGTTTTCGCGCCACTGGCTAGGGCTAATAATTGATGTCCTAAGCAAATACCGAACACGGGGATTTTAGTTTCTAAAATCGTTTTAATAGCTTCAATCGCATAAGTACAAGGTTCTGGATCGCCTGGCCCATTAGATAGGAATACGCCGTCTGGGTTCATTGCCAATACGTCAGCCGCAGGAGTTTGTGCGGGAACAACAGTGACGCGGCAACCACGATTAGCAAGCAAACGCAGGATGTTGCGTTTAATGCCGAAGTCGTAGGCGACAACGTGCTTGGTCAGGTTTTCAGCTTCGACATGACCGTTGCGTAAATTCCAAGTGTTTTCTGTCCATTCATAAGACTCAGTCACAGATACCACTTTGGCTAAGTCCATGCCTTTTAAACCTGCAAAGCCATCAATAGCGGCGGTGGCGGTTTCCACGCTTATGTCGTCACCAGCCATGATACAGCCGCGTTGTGCGCCTTTATCACGCAAAATGCGCGTCAGTTTGCGAGTGTCAATTTCCGCAATCGCGACTACGTTGTTATCAATCAAGTATTGTTGCAGGGTTTTTTCTGAACGCCAGTTGCTTGCCAATAACGGCAAATCACGAATCACTAAGCCACTGGCAAATACCGCGTGCGATTCGTCGTCTTCGCTGTTGGTGCCTGTGTTGCCGATGTGCGGATAAGTCAGCGTGACAATTTGTTGGCAGTAAGATGGGTCGCTGAGAATTTCCTGATAGCCTGTCATAGCGGTATTAAACACCACTTCGCCGACGGAACAACCGTCTGCGCCTATGGATACGCCGTTAAATACGGTGCCATCTTCTAGCACTAATAATGCGGATTTAGTCAAACACGTCACCTCTAATGTACAAAACGGGATGACCCCTTAAGGATTCATCCCGCTATAAAAAAATTAATTGTACCACTATACAAAATTATGCCGCGTAGGTCATTAATAATTTTTTTTATCATGTGCTAAGGGTAAGGTTAAGACAAATAACGCGCCTTCTGTGCTTTCTGCCAACGCGATACCACCACCGTAAGTTTTTAATAAGGAAACGGTAATTTCCAAGCCCAAACCTGTGCCGCCGTTATTTCTGCGCGTGGTAAAAAACGGCGTGAAAATTTTTGTGCGATTGGCGAGCGATACGCCTGTACCGTTGTCGTGCAAATGTACTTTCAGCGTATTTTCATGGGCAATGACGCTGAGCGTTAATTGATGCGCTCCGTGTTGCAGGCTGTTTTCAAATAGATTGGTCAGGATAATATCCAGCGCGTCTGGAGCTATAGCGAGTGGATTATTGGGTAATTTTGCATAATTCAATTGCAAGCCGCGTTCGGCATAACGATTCTGTAAGGCGAAAATTGCATCGTTCAGGCGGCTGTCTTGCTGACTGGGTTCTGATACATCGGCACGCGCCAGTTCCAGCAAACGATTGACCAGTTGTTTCAGGCGTTGAGTGTCGGCGAGTAAATTATCAATAAAACGGTGTTGCTGTTCGCTGGGCATGGTGTCGAGATGATCTTGCAACAGTTCCAACGCGCCCTGCATGGAGGTGAGCGGAGTTTTAAATTCATGGGAGACGTGGGTGGCGAAGCGTTGTATATAATCGGTGCGTTCATTTAAAGCGTGCGACATACTGGCAAAACTGTCCGACAGCTGGGCGATTTCATAAGTCACAGGATTGTTTAGCGGCTCTATCAGTTGTTGTTCGCCGTGTTTGACGCGCTCGGTCTGGCGGATGAGTTCACGAATCGGACGCGAAATAGTCGCCGATACCAGCAACACCAGCAGAATCACCAGCACCAGCAAACAGCCGCTTGCCATTAAAATTTTATTCTGCACTTCAAACAAATGTTTGATGATGTTGTTGGGGGTGCGAGATAGATATAACACGCCTTGCAGATGTTGATTTTCCACGATAGGAAACGCGACAAACACCCGAATATGGGTTCCGCGACTTAAGGAATACAACGGCGGTGGTGGTTCATCGGAAAGTCGTTGCCGAATCACACTGGCGTAGCGTCCTTGCATGGCTTGCTGTACTTCGGCAATCTGCGCCAACGATAAACCGACTTCTTCACGCCCAGCAATCACCGTGCCGTTCATATCCAGCAACCGAATACCTGCCAGCGTAATATGCTGAGTATCAAAGATGATAGGGTTCATCAGCCCGCCGATTTTTTGTGCAAATTTATCAACAGGCAATGCGGGCGCGGCGGCTTCTGGGCGCGGCAACTGCACGGGATTAATTAACGTTAAAGTTGGAGTGATGGGTTCATAGGAATGATTCGTTGGCGGTAAAGCGGGTAAATAACGCCCGTAAATCATTGGCGCAGTCTGTAAAATGCGCACCGATTGGCGATAACTCGCCGATAGCGCGGCGGCTTGCGAGATAAGCTCCAACTCGGTTTGTTGCACCAAGGCATTTTCATAAATACGAAAAAAGTACAAACCACCCAGCGGCAACGCCAACACCATCAACATCACGAACAATAAAATATTGCGCAGTGGAAATAAGCGGCGGCGAAAAAATGGCAGTTGCGCGTTTATTGGCATAAAGCGAGTTTGTAGCCCACGCCGTGGACGGTTTCAATCAAGGCATCACAACCCGCGTCGGCGAATTTCTGGCGGATGTGGCGGATGTGACTGTCTATGGTGCGGTCGCTGATATAGATATTGTTATACGCGCCAGTCATGATGCTGTCGCGACTGAACACGCGCTGCGGCGAGCGGACAAATAATTGCAGCATGGCGAATTCAGTCGCGGTCAGGCTAATCACTAATCCGTTCCACGTTGCCGCGTGTTGTTCCAGATGTATGGCTAATTTGCCGTGTTGTAGCTGATTCATTACGGCGGCAGGTTTGGCAACCACGCGCTTAAGAATGACGTTAATCCGTGCCACCAATTCACGCGGACTGAACGGCTTGGTGACATAATCATCACCGCCGATTTCCAGCCCTAAAATACGGTCGATTTCATCATCACGCGACGATAAAAACAGAATCGGCGTATCGGAAGTTTTACGAATTTCACGACACACTTCCAACCCGTCAAGCTCTGGCATATTAATATCCAGCACCAGTAAATCAATGCTGTGCAACGCAAAATAATCAATCGCCTGCCGTCCATCTTCGGCGAGTGTCACCTGCATTCCCGCTTTTTCCAGTGCGAAACTGATAACTTCGCGGATATGCAAATCGTCATCGGCAACAAGGATGTGTTTGTTCATGTGGCTCTGCCTGTCAGAAATTCATGGGGATTAAGGTAATACATTTTAAGCCATGCTTGCGGCTTACTGGCATCGTATTGTCCGATTAACGGAAATAAACTGCGGATGGTGAAATGTAAATGCGGAGGCTTACCGAGCGCATTCCCTGTATTACCGACCGTACCTATTTTTTGCCCTGCACTGACCCACTGAAAAGCGCGGCTATCAATGCGTTGCAAATGCGCGTAGTAATAAAACCGCCATTTCGCGCCGAGGATTAACAGATTATTGCCGCCCATATCATTAAAGCCTGTGTGAATAATAAAACCGTCGGTAGCAGCAACAATAGGTACACCCGCTTTGGCAAAAATATCGATGCCTTTGTGTGTACCTGAACGTCCCCACGGACTGTACCAGAAAGAACGCGGATTCCAATCGGCGGAACTTGCCCCTGCAACGGGAATTTGTTTGTGCATAGGCAGATACCAGCCCAGCGCAAAAATTGCTAATGCCAGCAGGCATAAAGTAATACTGAGTTTAGTAAGCATCTTGATACCGCTTTGATTACCTATTGATAAGCAATGTCCACGAAACACACAAAAAGCACGAACAGTTTTTTCGTGTCTTTCGTGCTTTTCGTGGACAACACATTAATTCAGTGTGCTTTTATCTTCCTGCTCAGTCAACGCATACCAATCAAAATGCCGTGTTGCCATCATTAACCCTGCCAACATCACGAAGATTAATACACTACCCATTAACAGCGCGTTTTCTTCCGATTGCAAAATCACATACAGCAACACATACAGCGTAGCCAACGCCGCACCGAGTATTAAACCTTGCTTGCTACTGTGCAGAATCGCGCCGAAGTAACAGGTCAGTAATGTCATGCTGGCGATTGCGCCGATACTGTAGGCATACAAGAATAACAGGTGTTCAGATAAAGAAATCAGCAACAGATAGAACACTAATAATGCCATCCCGACCAGCGTGTACTGTATCGGATGGATGCGCAATTTTTTCAGCAATTCAAACAACACCAATGCCATAAAAGTCAGCAGAATAAACAATGCAGCGTATTTAATACTGCGTTCTGATTGCTGATACACATCCACAGGCTGTATCAATTCAAAACCCACTGCACGTTGTAACAGACTGGCACATTCACCTTTTCGGCATTGTTCTAACGCACTGGAAACATCATAAGAAAAAGACGATGCCCGCCATTCAGCGGTAAAACCTTGGTCGGTGATTTCGCGTTTTTCAGGCAGTAATTCACCCGTAAAACTGGGATTTGCCCAATTAGCCGCCAGTTGAACGTGGGTATTTTCAGACAATAACGCAAAATTCATTGCACTCATGCCGCGCAATTCCATCGTAAAGGCAAACGGTACAACGGTAGCTTTATCCAGTGCGATGTCGGGCAAAGGCGCGTGCATCCCTGCGGTGGCATTCGGTAACGCGGCACTGGGTTGAAAAGCAATCGGCGCGTTATTCCACGTTAAACTCGGTGGTACGGCGATACCGCGTTGATCGCTGACTAATACCGATAATTGCGGCTTATCCCAGCGGATTTTTTTGTCTTTATGTTCCGCGATTAAATCCAGCAGGGCTTGATTGTTGAATTCACCCGTCACTTGTAATTTATTGCCATACACGGGAATTTCATAAATGCCGCGATAGCGCATCGAGCTGTCTAACTGACTGTTAATGCTCAGTTGTTTGGGAATGATGTACAACACATCGTCTACAGTGACTTCTTTAATCACCTCTTTTTCGACTTTATTGACGATAATTTTTTCTTTGCTGTTAAAGGTCAGATGATACGGAACACTCAGCACAGGCCCTGCCAAGGTTTGCATACCCGGCCAGCTCTGTTCAATGCTTTGATACGCCTGTTGCCGCCACGCGGTACGCTCACTGACTAAATCCATAATAAACGATTGCGGAATCAGCAAAGCCAAGATAAGGACGAAAATAATGCCCAGTTTTACATAAAAACGTTGTTTCATAACGATAACTCCTGATGGTTGGGTATGGCGTTACTGTACGCGCCAGTTATGCAGATATGATGTGGGTATTGTGGATTTTTCGGGTGAAATGTGCAGATTTGGTGCAGGGGGTGACGCAACTCGCTGATAGTTTAATGAATTATCCGTATGGGGCTTGCCTTTCTTACAGCTTAGAATACCAACCAGCGCAATTCCCACGGCGAAGCGTGGGAATGAGGTAATAACTATTCACACCCAATTTTGATTTATTAGCTTATCGTAACCGCGTTTCTCCATAAACTGTAAAAACTCCCTTTTGTCGGTGGCAGGAAATTCAACTTGAATTTCATTGGCTAAGTTTTGTAAAACGCTATCACCGATTGAATCCGCAAATTTGCCGCGTAATGCTCTTTCATACCATCTCAATAAGTCGGTTTCGGTAACAATACTTTGAATTTTTGACTTCCAACCCAGTTGATTCAACAAAGAAACGATTATTTTTTGCTCGGCGGCTTTACAAACAATCACAATGCGGTCGGCGGATACTGACGAAACAATATTTTCTGCCAACTCTTCGGTTAATGAAAGATGCTTGATTTGTATTGCCAGTCCATTGTTGCCCACATATCCAGTCCTCTATCAGCGGCATTCGTCACGCCGACACGGTGAATTCTGGCTTTGAGTTTTATGGTGGTTTGTTCAAGCGTAAGCTGCATAACGCTTTTAGAAAAATCGGCAAATTCTTCGAGAATATCTATTTTTTCAGGATTCATTCTGACTTCAACAGCTACTTCCAGAGCTTCTACTAATGCAGAAAATAATGAATACACAATAATTTCATACACTTTATCAATGCTTCGGCGTAGCCCTGCTTCGTGCCAAAATAAGGCTAGAAATTCGTCTAATTTAAAATTGCTTTTATCATGAATGATGCAATAGTCCAATCCTGTAGACATTTGGCTAAAGCGTTGTAAAAATTTTCGATAAATATAGGCTTCGACTATACCGTTTCCTGCTCTATTTTCTTCACCCAGTTTTTCTAAAATAGCAGGCGGTACAGCATTGTCGTTAAAAATATCATCTTGATAACGTGCTGAAGAGGTGCTGGTTCTGCCTAGAAATTGAATACAAATCACATCACGCCATTTTTTTGACTGGGTGCGATAAGTGGTAAGTTCTGAGAGGGTAATATTCTGCTCAACCCTATCACGATACAGAATTTCGGCAATTTGTATCGGTTTGTAAAGATGAACTCGCGCCTTATCAATGACTTTATCTAATGCTTTTTTAGCCGTTGTCATACTCATTTTAGGCTTCGCATAAGGTGAATTGCATAGGAGTTTTTAGGGCAGTTTTTTGCAGTTGTAACGTTTTTATCATTTCTTCCGCTATTGCTTTAATGACTGGCACAGACACCGAATTACCCGCTACTTTACGCACGCCTGAATAGGGTATGGTAATTTTGAAATCGTCAGGAAAACCCTGTAAACGTAACATTTCTCTATCGGTTAAGCGTCTCACACCATTCACCACCAGATAGTTATAACTGCCTCCCGCTCTTAGCGCACATGAATACGGCAATGCGGAAATATTACCACCTATATTTTGATGCCATATTGAGGGAACGGGTGGCGTGCCTTTTACCGCATTCAGACGATTTTGTTTGATGGCGTCTGATAGAAAATAGCTTGGTGGTATGTCGTTATCATCTTGAAGAATAGACGTTAGTGGTTGGTAATAACCTAATGGCGTGGGAAAGTTGAAATGTAGCGGGGCTAAAAAACCAACTAAATAAATGCGTTCGCGTTTTTGCGGTAAACCAAAATCTAAAGAATTAAATACTTTGGTGTAAACGGTATAACCCAATGCTTTTAACTTTTCGACTATCACAGCAAAGGTTTGACCGTTATCGTGGGTAGTCAGACGTTTAACATTTTCCAGTAAAAAAGCACGCGGCTTTTTGGCTTTAAGTATGGCTTCAATATTAAAAAATAATGTGCCTCTGGTATCAGCAAAACCTAAACCTTTGCCTGCGATACTAAACGGCTGACACGGAAAACCCGCTAACAAAATATCGTGGTCTGGAATACTTTCGGGGTCTATGAGATTAATATCACCGTGCGGTTTTTCGTTAAAGTTGGCTTCATACATCGCTTGCGCATCTTTGTCCCATTCCGAAGAAAATACGTTCTTACAGCCGTAAGCCTCAAAGCCAAGGCGAATACCGCCAATACCCGCGAATAAATCAATGGTTTTATACATTTTTTAGTGATGTTTAGTAAATTTTACGAACTTTATTCTAACATTCATTGAAAGCTGATGACTCGCCTTAAGTCGTAGTCACGCACAACTTATGTTAAGCGGATGCAAGCAGCAAAGATTTCGGTTTAGCGAATGCTGAATTTAATCACAAACAGGCATTACCACCTCGCGCCAACAAATTTTACATTCGTTTGCGCGATATGGGCGTAAATGCTTTATCATTAGCCGCTTAATTAGTGTCTTTTGGTTGTTGATGAAATTACATGATGAAAAGCTCCGCGCCTTGGGTCTTGCGGTTATCCAAGTGGAAACCCAAGCGATTGCCGCGTTAGCTGAACAGATTAATGAGCAGTTCGTGCTGGCGTGTAAGCTGATGTTTGCCTGTAAGGGGCGCGTGGTGGTCACGGGCATGGGTAAATCGGGGCATATTGCGGGTAAAATTGCCGCGACTTTAGCCAGTACGGGAACGCCTGCGTTTTTTGTGCATTCGGGTGAAGCCAGTCATGGCGATTTAGGCATGATTACTGCGCAGGATGTGGTGCTGGCGTTATCAAACTCTGGCGAGACCGAAGAAGTCATTACGTTATTGCCGATTATTAAACGTTTGGGTGTGCCGTTAATTGCGATGACGGGCAACCCTGATTCAAGTTTGGCGAAATTCTCCACTGCACATATTAATGTTGCGGTTGAGCAGGAAGCCTGTCCGTTGGGGCTTGCACCTACGTCCAGTACCACAGCGGCGTTGGTGATGGGGGATGCACTGGCGGTGTCGTTATTAGAAGCACGCGGTTTTACCCGTGATGACTTCGCGTTGTCACATCCCGGCGGTAGTCTGGGCAAACGGCTGTTATTGCGTGTCAGTGATATGATGCACATTGGTGAACAGATTCCGTCTGTGCAGGAGTCGGCATTTATCAGCGACGCATTGCTGGAAATGACGGAAAAAAAATTAGGCATGACGGCAATTGTCAATGCGCAAGGGCAAGTCAGCGGTATTTTTACCGATGGCGATTTACGCCGTATGCTGTCGAAAAATCTGAACATTCACACCACCAGTATTATGGAAGTGATGACACCACAGTGCGCCGTGATTAAAGCCGATATTTTAGCCGCCGAAGCGATGCAGATTATGGAACGGAAAAAAATTAATGCGTTAATCGTGGTCGATGATGAGCTACGCGCTGTCGGGGCGTTGAATATGCACGATTTAATCCGCGCGGGGATTGTGTAATGATGAATAACGAACTGGTCGAAAAAGCCAAAAAACTGAAATTATTGATTCTCGATGTTGATGGTGTACTGACCGATGGTAAGCTGTTTTTTGATAATGACGGCAATGAATACAAGTCGTTTCATGCGCGGGATGGGCATGGCATTAAGCTGTTACGGCAGACGGGCGTGGAAGTGGCGATTATTTCAGGACGTAAATCCAATTCGGTCGCCCTGCGCATGAAAAGTCTGGGCATTGAGTATGTTTATCAGGGACATGAAAATAAAATTTCAGCTTTTAATGAGATTATTGAGAAAATAGGCATTACCCCTGAGCAAGCGGCTCATGTCGGTGATGATGTGCTGGATTTACCCGTGATGATGCGTGTCGGTTTGGCGATTGCGGTACAGGATGCTAATTTTGCCGTTAAACAACGGGCGGACTGGTGTACGGAGTTATCAGGTGGTTGCGGTGCGGTGCGTGAGGTGTGCGATTTTATTATGCAGGCGCAAGGCACATTTGATGACGCATTAAGCCCTTATCTCAAATGAAGAATTTAAGAAATAAAAAGTTCTACCTGACGCTAACGTCTGCCGCGCTGGTCAGCTGGGGGCTGGTTATGCTTATAGAGGGCGATGGCGATCAAAGAGGTGCTGTACCCGCACACAGCGCTGATTATTTCAGCACGGGCTATACCAAATGGGAAATGAATGAACTCGGTGTGTTAAAAAGCAAGCTGATTGCCGATAAAGTCATCCATTACAACGATGATGATACGATGCACAGTATTAATCCTGTGATGTTTTTTTATAATGAAAAAACGCCGCCGTGGATTGTGAAAGCGGAAGCGGGCATCTTGTCTTCTGATGGTAAAGACCTATTCTTAAATGGCAAGGCAGTTGTGCGCAGGGATAAGGCGGAAGGTATCAAGGAAATGATTATTAACACTTCCAACTTAAGAGTAAAGCCAGACACCAGTTATGCAGAAACCGACGAGTGGGCAGAGTTACTCAGTCCGCCTAACGTCACTACAGGTACTGGTATGAAAATGGTGTTTGTAGCTCCCGTTCATCTGGAATTATTGGCAAATGTGAAAGGAAAATATGAAAAAAAGTAACAAATACGGTGTGATGCTATTACTTTGCTTGTATAGCGCGGGATCTTTTGCCTTAGAAACTGATAAAGATCAGCCTATTAACATTGATTCCAATACCGCGACTTATGATGATGCAGCCTCTACCAGTATCTATACGGGTAATGTCATCTCTATTCAGGGCAGTTTGCGCGTAGAATCGGATAAGCTGGTGGTGTATTTTAAAGATGGTGAAGCCGATAAAATGGTCTTTACAGGCAATAAAGCCAAGTTTAAACAAACCCCTAAAGAAGGTGATGAGGACATCACAGGTGAATCTTTAACAGGTGAATACTATCCTAAAAAGCATTTGATTGTGCTGATTAAAGAAGCCACTGTCTGGCAGGGTACGGGTACTTATGCCAGCGATTATATTGAATATGACAGTCATAACTCGGTGGTAAAAGCAGGTGAAACCACATCGGACAGCAAGCGCGTCCATGTGACTATACAACCCAAATCTAAAGAGCCGAAGAAGTAATGGCAACACTTGCAGCGTCTCATATCATAAAGTCTTATAATAATCGTAATGTTGTTAATGGCGTGTCTTTGTACGTTAATACCAGTGAAGTGGTCGGCTTGCTCGGTCCTAACGGCGCGGGCAAAACCACCAGCTTTTATATGATGGTAGGACTGGTTAAGGCGGATGAAGGGCAGATTACGCTGGATAATCATGATATAACCCAGCATCCCATGCACTTGCGGGCGCAATTGGGTATCGGTTATTTACCCCAAGAACCGTCCATCTTTCGCAAATTAAGCGTTGCCGATAATTTACGCGCCGTGTTACAAATCCGCTCCGATTTAACGCGCGGGCAAATGGAAATGGTCATTGAAGAGTTGCTGGAAGAATTCCACATCACTCGTTTACGCAATCAGCAAGCCTCCAGTTTGTCAGGCGGTGAGCGGCGACGCTTGGAAATTGCGCGTGCATTAGCGACTAATCCGCAATTTATTTTGCTGGATGAGCCGTTTGCGGGGGTTGATCCCATTTCAGTAGAAGATATTAAAAAAATCATCGAACATCTGAAAGATCGCGGTATCGGCGTACTTATTACCGAACATAACGTTCGGGAAACTCTGGGTATCTGTGATCGCGCTTACATACTCAATCAGGGGCAGGTTATTGCAGAAGGCGGCGCGGCAGATATTGTCGCTAATGAGCAAGTGCGCAATGTTTACCTCGGCAATAATTTTAGTATGTAACTCACTGATGAAACTAACAGTCACATGAAGCAATCCTTAAACCTTCGCTTAGGTCAGCAACTTTCGCTAACGCCGCAATTACAGCAATCGCTGAAATTGTTGCAAATGTCTACCCTCGATTTACAACAGGAAATCCAGCAGGCACTGGAATCCAATATGATGTTGGAAATTGAAGAAGACAGTAACAGCTTACCGTTTGACAGCGGCTTCGAGCAAAAATCCGACAATATCGACTCGCACACCAGCGAAGGTTCACAAACTGATATTCCCGATGAATTGCCGATTGATTCTTCATGGGAAGACGTGTACGAAAATGCCCTGTTGCCTGTCGGTAATAGTGAAGATTCACAGGATTTTGAACCTCAAAACAGCAAAGTCTCCACCCTGCTGGATCACCTGTTATGGCAACTGGAATTCACCCATTTTTCAGAACGCGACCGCGCCATTGCCATCACCCTGATTGATTCCATCAATGAAGACGGTTATCTGCGTGACTCACCAGACGCTATTTTTCAGGGCTTGCAACAGCAACTGGATGATCTTGATTTTGATGAAGTTATGGCGGTACTGCACTGCATTCAACGCTTTGATCCCGTCGGGGTTGGCACCGAAAATTTAAGTGACTGTTTAGCCGTACAGTTACAACAACTGCCAGACAACATACCTTACAAGGCTGAAGCACTGACGATTGTCACTCGGCATTTAGACCTGTTAGCTACGCATGATCAGGAAAAACTCATGCGCGAACTACACCTGAGCGAACAACAAACGCGACTCGCTATTGCCTTAATCAGAACATTGGATCCGAAACCAGGTGCGAAAATACAAAGCTCGGAGAGTGAATACGTCATTCCCGATGTGTATGTCAGCAAACAAAACGGACAATGGCAAGCAAGCCTTAATCGAGACATCGCGCCTAAATTGCGTGTTAATCCCTTTTATTCTGCTTTAATTAAAAGAGCGGATAACAGCAGCGATAACAACTGCATGAAAAACCATTTACAGGAAGCCAAATGGTTTATTAAAAGTCTGCACAACCGTAACGATACCTTATTGCGCGTAGCGAAGTGTATCATCGAAAAACAATCAGGATTTCTGGAGCATGGCTCTGTTGCTATGCGTCCTATGATATTAAAAGACATTGCCGACGAACTGGAATTACACGAATCGACCATATCGCGTGTCACCACGCAAAAATATATGCACACGCCCAACGGCATCGTGGAATTTAAATACTTTTTTTCCAGTCATGTCGCAACAGAATCGGGCGGCGAATGTTCATCTACCGCTATTCGTGCGTTTATTAAAGAATTAATCAGCACCGAAAATTTAGCAAAACCGCTAAGTGATGACAAAATAGCCACCCTTTTAAAAGAAAAAGGCATAATTGTTGCCAGAAGAACCGTTGCCAAGTATCGTGAAGCAATGGCAATTTCACCATCCAATCAGAGAAAGCGCGTGTTATAACGCGAACTGAAGCACCACCCATTATTATTATTAAAAAAGGAGTACCACCATGCAAGTTATCGTAACCGGTCATCATCTTGAAGTCACCGACGCATTAAAAGCGCATATAGATGACAAATTCGCCAAATTAGCGCGTCATTTTGACAAAGTTACCGAAGTTCACGTTATTTTAAGCGTAGAAAAGTTAGTTCAAAAAGCAGAAGCCACACTACAAATCAGCGGCGCGAAACTGTTCGCAGAAGACCATCAGGAAGATATGTACGCGGCTATTGATGAGATGGTTACCAAATTAGACCGTCAAATCACCAAACACAAAGAAAAAACTAACAGCCACCGCTAACCTAGCGCGTAGGATGGGTAGAGGCAATAGCTGAAACCCATCACACATCACTGATGCCAAAAGGTTTCACTGCGTGCTTTACACGTCGCATTAATCTAACCATCCTACAAACACAAACCCTATGAAACTACTTATTATTAGTGCGTTATCGGGTGCGGGTAAAAGTACCGCCTTAGATACTCTGGAAGATTGCGGCTATTACTGTATTGACAATCTGCCTGTGACTTTACTGGAAGATTTTATTATTCATGTCGTACTGGCAGATAAAAAAACCTACCAAAAAACCGCCATCGGCATTGATGCGCGTAATAAAAACGAGAGCCTCAACAATTTTGCCGATTGTCTGGAATTTATCCGCAGCAAAGGCATAGAGTGTGACATTATTTTTTTACACGCCGACGAAGCAACGTTATTAAAACGTTACAGCGAAACACGTCGAAAGCATCCCTTAACCGATGCCAATATCCCGTTAAAAGATGCGTTAAAAATTGAAAAAGCCCTGCTCGAACCCATAGCCCGACACGCCAGTATCGTTATAGATACCAGTCGCACCCACTACCATCAATTACGCGAACTCATCAGAGATCAGATTGATGAACGTGACTCCAAACATATTTCCTTACAATTCCAATCCTTCGGCTTTAAAAACGGCATTCCGCTGGATGCGAATTTTGTCTTTGATGCGCGTACCCTGCCCAATCCCTACTGGATTCCAGAATTACGCCCGTTCACAGGCAAAGACCAACCTATCATCGACTATCTGAAAGAAGAGGTTTTAGTGACTGAACTGTTTCAGGATATTGCCTATTTTCTTGAACGCTGGTTACCGCGTTTTGATGCCGAAGGACGCAGTTATTTAACCGTGGCTATCGGCTGCACAGGCGGGCAACACCGCTCCGTGTATCTCGCAGACGCATTATGCCAGCACTTTAAAAATCCTGAGCTTAATGTCATTGTCCGCCACAGAGACTTGAATTAGCGGAAAGTCGGAGTTCAATTATTGGCTGAAAAACAGCTAAAGCTGTTTTACTCCGCTATCGCCTCCAGCTGTTTAACCCGCTGCGTAACGCCGCACACTAACGTATAAGGAATGGTATCGGCACATAACGCAATTTCCTCGACTGGCAAATCCTCGCCCCATAACGTGACCGCATCCCCCGCTTTAGCAGTCGGTTGTGAACCCAAATCCACGGTAATCATATCCATAGACACCCGCCCGATCAGCGGCACGCGTTGTCCATTGACCAAGACAGGCGTACCGACCCGCGCATAACGCGGATAACCATCGGCATAACCGATTGCCACCACACCCAGCACAGTATCGCGCTCACACAGCCAACTGCCGCCATAACCCACCGTATCGCCTTTTGTGACGGCTTTAACCGCAATCAAGCGCGAATGTAGGCTCATAATGGGTTTTAAACCCAGCTCCGCACCCGTAGATTCTGCAAACGGTGAAATACCGTACAGCATAATACCGGGGCGTACCCAATCGCTTATCGCTTGCGGCCACGCCAGAATCCCCGCTGAATTGGCAATACTGCGCTCATTACCCGCCTCTAACGGCAAGGTTGCCAGCGTGGCATTGAACAACGCCAATTGCTTAAGCGTCATGGCATCGCGTTTATCATCGGCATTGGCTAAATGCGTCATGATGTTAATGGGTTGTTTAACAATCGAACACGCGCTTAATCGCTGATAAACCGCCTGCAACTCATGCGCCTTAAAACCCAAGCGATTCATGCCCGTATCCAGTTTCAACCACACCGCTATTTTATCGCGCTCCGTGCGGGTTTCCAAAATGACCAACTGCGCAAACGAATGCACCAACGCATCCAAACCATGCGCCACCAAATCATCCAATTCTTCGGCGCAGGTAAAGCCTTCCAATACCGCGATTCTTTTCAGCTCCCCTGCCCTGCGCAAACGCACCCCTTCATCCACTCGTGCCACCGCAAAGCCATCGGCATCACTTAACGCACCCGCCAAACGCAACATCCCGTGTCCATAAGCGTTGGCTTTAATCACCGCCATCACTTTGGCATTCGGCGCAAGCTCACGCACTTTTTGCAGATTATGGCGAGCGGCGGCAACATTTAATACGGCGTAAGCGGCTGGAATCATTCATACTCCTCATTACTGTAAGACGGCCCTGAAAAATTTTCAAAGCGGGTATACTGCCCCAAAAAGGTCAAGCGCACCGTCCCCAACGGGCCATTCCGCTGCTTGCCGATAATCATTTCTGCAATGCCTTTATCAGGGCTGTCGGGGTTATACACTTCATCCCGATAGACAAACACAATCAAATCCGCGTCCTGCTCAATCGCGCCCGAATCGCGTAAATCCGACATCACAGGGCGTTTATTGGGACGTTGTTCCAGATTCCGATTCAACTGCGATAATGCCACCACAGGCACATTCATTTCTTTCGCCAAGGCTTTCAAGCCTCTGGAAATATCGGAAATCTGCTGAACGCGATTATCGCCACTGCTGGGCGATTGCATCAGCTGCAAATAATCCACCACAATCAAACCCAACTGCCCATGCTCACGCGCCACGCGCCGTGATCTGGCGCGTAATTCCGTCGGGCTTAACGCGGGTGTGTCATCAATAAATAATTTGGTATTCGCCAACAAACTAATCGCCGAGGTTAAACGCGGCCAATCGTCATCTTCCAGTTTACCCGTGCGTACTTTATGCTGGTCAATACGCCCCAACGACGACATCATCCGCATGGTCAGTGCATCCCCTGGCATTTCCATACTGAACACCAGCACGGGTTTATCGGATTTTAACGCCACGTTTTCTGCGATATTCATCGCCACAGTGGTATTGTGTACCACAGTCATATCTTCTAATAAAAACAACCGATTACCATCACACTCAAACCCATAGTAATCATCCACTTGGTCGTATTCGATATGAATACCCGTGTGTTGCCACGTTCGATGAGATGTCCAGACAGCGGCTTTTTTACGCGCGATTTTGACAGGAATAGTATTTACATCACCTGAAAACCGCACTCGATACACGGTACATTGATAACCTGTTTTTTTAATACTGGCTTGCTTGGCAATCAGTGAAGTTCTGAATCCCAAACTGTCACATAAAAACTTAATCTGCTTGGCTAGGGCAAAATTTTTCTGCGTGATTTCAATCATCTTGTATTTAGAGGCGTAGCGACCATCACTATCAATCAAACCTGCTAATAGTTGTAAGCGATTAGCGCGTGAGTTGCTTAAAAATTGCGGCGGAATATGTTTGTTATTGAGTAAATTCAATTCATGCAATATTTTCTGCAAAGAGAACGTATTTTGATGATTGCCTCTTTGTTGAGAACTGATGCTATAAAGAGGACATTTATCTTTGCCGTGTTTATCGGTTGCCAACTTTTCCGTTAAATTCAGATTTAACTGTTCAGCATAACCGCGTAAATAATCAATCACTTCCCTATCAGTGGTGGCAATATCAACGGAAGCACTCGTCCCATCACCTAACCACAAGCCTAAAAAATACGGACAGACGGACAACGGCTGTGCGGCGAACTCGACAGCCACTTTATAGCCTTTGTAATTGGAGCGAAACTTGGTACTTGCGTTGATATAGTCGGTCAACGGCAGATTAAGCACATCGCCATTTTTATGCTTGCCTTCTGTGCGACTGCGTTTCAAAGACAAAATATGTGACTCATTAACACGATAATCCATCGCCTTATTTTGCCGCACCCAGTACATCGCTTCTCGTCCGCGTGCTAAAGACAATACTCGTCTCGGCGTAGAATCGTCACCCATCAGCATATCACCGACTTGTAACTCTTCTACTGCCTTCACTGCGCCCGAATACATTAAAATCGGCGTACCTTTACCGAAGCATTTGCCCATCGAAGGCCTACCCGCGACAATAATTAAATCCGATGGCTGTAAGCCCGAAGTCAGCTCATCAAAATCTGTAAAACCTGTACTCGCTCCTGTAATTGAGCCTTCTTGACCGTATAACCGTTCAATTTTTTCTACGGTTTTCGCTAATAAGGTTTTAATACCAACAAAACCACCCTGCCCTTTTTGCCGCTGTTCGGCAATTTTAAACACCTGCCGTTCGGCATTTTCCAACAAATCGGGGGTTTCGCGTCCGTCGGGATGAAAGGCAGAATCGGTAATCTCGGTGCCGACATGAATCAATTGCCGCAACACCGAACGGTCTTTGACAATCTCGGCATAGGCGACAATATTCGCGGCAGTCGGTGTATCTTCCACCAGCATACTCAAATACGGTATACCGCCGATATTGTCCAGCTCGCCCATGTTACGCAAGGCATCTGACAGGGTAACAATATCAAACGGTGCTTGTTTTTCTGCCAGTTGCTCAATGACACGGAAAATTAATTGATGATTGCGACGATAAAAATCCGCCTCGATAACTTTATCGGCAACACTGTCCCACGTTTGATTGTCCATCATCAAACTACCCAGCACAGCTTGCTCTGCCTGCGTGGAATTAGGCGGCACTTTCAGTTGTTCAACTGAATAATCACGATCGGATGTGTAATTTTCGTACATTATGGATTAAATGATAAAAACGGCTTGACGCAGGATAGACCTGACAGATCTAACATTAGTCTTGAAGTTGATAGTGTAAAAGCGGTTCATGATAACGTAAATTTAAGGTCATCGGGTAAAAACAACTCGCCTCTATAACGCGAAAAAAAGTTATAATCAATCCCTTTTTTTGCCTTGACATCATGCTAGTACACCTTAAAACCTTAGGCTGCCGCCTTAATGAAGCCGAATTGGAAACATGGGCGCAAGCCTTTCAAACATCAGGGCATTCCATCACCCAACAAGCCGAAACCGCTGATCTGATTGTGCTGAATTCCTGCGCCGTCACAGGCGATGCGGCACGCAAATCGCGCCAGTTAATCCGCCGTATTCACCGCGATAATCCACAGGCTAAATTAGTGGTCAGCGGCTGTTATGCCACGTTGAATCAACAGGAAGCTGAGTCGTTATTAGGCGTGGATTTAGTGGTCAGCAACAAAGACAAAGATTCGCTGGTCGAAAAAGCCATGACTGATCTGAACATGAACACCATGCCCGCCATGTCTACCGAACCTGCGGAAATTTCACTGTTTACCCGTGGCAGACAACGCGCGTTTGTTAAAGTCCAAGACGGTTGCCGTTACCGTTGTACGTTCTGCATCGTCACCGTCGCACGCGGCGATGAAGTCAGTCGCCCTGTGCAGGCAGTGATTGAGGAAATCAACGCGCTACACGCGCAAGGTATCCATGAAGTTATTTTAACAGGCGTACATTTAGGCGGCTACGGCAGTGATTTGGGTAATAACTTATCGGACTTGATTAAAGCCATTCTTGCCCACACCGCTATTCCCCGTTTACGTTTAGGCTCGTTAGAACCGTGGGAATTACCCGCTGATTTTTTCCAGTTGTTTGATAATCCGCGTTTGATGCCGCATCTGCATTTACCGTTACAAAGCGGCTCTGATACCGTGTTACGACGTATGGCGCGCCGCTGTAAAACCGAGGAATTTACCGCTATCGTCGCGCAACTACGCGCTAAAATCCCGCATTTTAATATCACCACCGATATTATTGTCGGCTTTCCTGCGGAGAGTGAACAAGAATGGCAGGACAGTTTTGCTACTGTACAACGCATCGGTTTCGGGCATATTCATATCTTCACTTATTCACGACGTGAAGGCACAAAAGCGGCTACCCTACCCGAGCAAATTCATAACGACATTAAAAAACAGCGTAGCCAACAACTGCATGAATTAGCCGAAACCATGAAACAACAGTTTTGTGTCGCTAATATCGGCAATGAATTTCCTGTGTTATGGGAAGGCTATAAAGAACCGCTAGCGAATGGTAAACAGCGCGTATTCGGTTACACGCCCAATTATTTGCGCGTGGCGTGTGAGTTAGATGCTGATGTAATTGTTGAAAATCAGACGATTAATACTCGTTTGATAGCGGTGCAAGATGGGTTTATTGTTGGTGAATTGGTTTAAATAAAAGTTGGCAGGGTGTAAGTCACTGCCATTAAGTTAAGGATTTTTACAAAATTGTGGGAGTGGCTTTAGCCACGATGATCGTGG
>JAURYI010000075.1 GCA_030654015.1 Methylococcales bacterium
CTTTAGCCACGATAATCGTGGCTAAAGCCACTCCCACAATTCTGTAAAAATCCTTAACGACGCTGTGCGTACCGTTAAATCGTTGATTATGGAAAGGTGCGCACAGCGTACTACACGGCTTTTTAATTAATGATACTTAGATAAAAGTTCCACAAATTTTGTGAATTTTGGGTATTCTTTTTTAAATTCATCATCCATTGTGCTGTGATTTTTAATTGCCTTTTCTCCTAAATCCTTAAGTTTGTAGTCTTTGTATTCTACAAAGCAAATTTGCAAGGGGGCGGCAATGATTAAAATCGTTATCATGTATTTTGTGCTTGGTTTCATATCATCTCTTTCTTTATCTTAAATGTTTTGATAATAGCCGTGTAGAGCGGGCAAGCGTCTTTTTGCTTGCCCACCGATTATATCAATTCAGCCAAGTAAGGTACGCAATACAAATTAACGCGGCAATTCCGAGCTGCCCATCAAGTATTCATCCACAGCACACGCGGCTTGTCTACCTTCACGGATTGCCCAAACGACCAGCGATTGTCCACGACGACCATCACCTGCGGCAAACACTTTATCGACTGATGTGCGATATTGCGTATCGGTGGCTTTAATGTGTCCGCGTTGCAATTCCACACCCAAGTCGGCTAATAAACCTTCGTGTACGGGATTGGTAAAGCCCATTGCCAAAAATACGATGTCAGCTTCCAGCGAAAATTCGCTGTTCGGTTTGTTACTCATTTTCCATTGCCCGTTTTCTTGCGTCCATTCCACTTCGACCGCGTTCAGGTGGGTGATTTTACCGTCTTTGCCTGTGACACTTTGCGTGTTGACGCTGAAATAACGCTGTTTAACGCCTTCTTGCTGGGAAGAGCTGGTGCGGAATTTGTTCGGCCAATTCGGCCAAGTGAGCAACTTGTTTTCTTTTTCAGGCGGTTGCGGCAAAATTTCCAACTGCACCACCGAAGCAGCACCCTGACGGATAGACGTACCGATACAATCAGAACCCGTATCGCCGCCGCCAATCACTACCACGCGCTTGCCTTTAGCGGTAATGGCGATGTCGTCAGGAATAACATCACCTGCATTGCGTTTGTTTTGTTGGCGCAAGAAGTCCATTGCAAAATACACGCCTGTTAAATCATTACGCCCTGTGACTTCTAAATCACGCGGTTTTTCTGCACCGACTGCCAAGACTACTGCATCATAATCGCTCAGTATTTTTTGTGCGGCAATATCTTTACCGATATGGTTGTTGGGTCGAAAACGCACACCTTCTGCCTGCATTTGCGCAATACGGCGGTCAATATGGGATTTTTCCATTTTAAAATCGGGAATGCCGTAACGCAGTAAACCGCCGATACGATCATTTTTTTCATACACCACCACTTCATGTCCAGCCCGCGCCAGTTGTTGCGCACACGCTAAACCCGCAGGCCCTGAGCCAATCACCGCGACCCGTTTACCTGAACGGCAACGGGCAATTTGCGGTTTTACCCAACCCATCGCCCACGCTTTATCAATAATGGCGCACTCGATAGATTTAATAGTGACGGGGGATTCCTGCAAATTCAGCGTACACGCCGCTTCACACGGTGCAGGACAAATCCGACCCGTAAATTCAGGGAAGTTATTGGTGCTGTGCAGCACTTCTAACGCCTGCTGCCAGTCTTGGCGATACACTTCATCATTCCATTCGGGAATAATGTTGTTAATCGGGCAACCCTGATGACAAAAAGGAATACCGCAATCCATACATCTCGCACCTTGCTGTGATACTTCTTCATCACTGGGCGCGAGTATAAATTCACGATAATTCTGAATACGCTCTTCAACAGGTTCGTAGCTGCGTTCAGTGCGCGGAAGTTCGATAAATCCAGTGGGTTTGCCCATGTTAGATAGCCTCTTTTTGAACTGTGGCAGCTTGCGCTAACTCAATTTTTTTCAATGCGTCGCGGTAATCAACGGGCATTACTTTAACAAAACGCGGTAAATAAGTGTGCCAATTGTCTAAAATATGTTGCGCTCGCTGACTGTCGGTGTAGTGCTTATGATTTTGAATCAAGCGTTTCAAACGCCGTGCATCGTGACGAGTCATATCGGACATGATCTGCACCAAGCCGTGCATTTCCAGATCTCCGCCTTGATGTGCGGTGGCTTCCAAAATCTCATCTTCTATCAGAAGCGGTTCAAGCTCAACCATTGCCATATTACACAATTTATCAAAATCTCCCGCTTCATCTAATACATAAGCGACACCACCTGACATACCAGCGGCAAAGTTACGTCCTGTTTTACCCAGCACCACTACCACGCCGCCCGTCATGTATTCACAACCATGATCGCCTACGCCTTCCACCACGGCAACCGCGCCAGAGTTACGCACGGCAAAGCGTTCACCTGCCACGCCGCTGAAATAACATTCGCCGCTGATCGCACCGTATAACACCGTGTTGCCGACGATAATATTGTCTTCGGCTTTAATCGGACAGTCTTTCGGTTGATAAATGGCGATACGTCCGCCGCTCATGCCTTTGCCGACGTAATCGTTACCTTCGCCTTCAAGAGCTATGCTGATGCCTTGCGCTAAAAATGCGCCAAAACTTTGTCCCGCCGTGCCTTTCACATGAATGGCGATGGTATCCTCAGGCAAACCTTTATGCCCGTAACGCTTCGCCACTTCACCTGATAACATCGCACCAAAGGTACGGTTTACGTTATGAATCGGGGTATTAATGACCACAGGTTGCGCGTTGTCCAGCGCGGGTTTGGCTTGAGCGATGAGCGTGTGATCCAAGGCGTGTGCTAAACCGTGATCCTGCGTTTCGGTTTGATAAATCGCGGTGTTCGCATCCGCTACGGGTTTATGAAAAATACGGCTGAAATCTAAACCGTGATTTTTCCAATGGGTCAGCGCGAGGTTCATATCCAATAAATCCGAACGTCCAATCAGTTCATTCAGGTTGCGGAAGCCCAATTTTGCCATCCACTGGCGCACGTCTTCGGCGACCATGAAGAAATAATTGACAACGTGTTCAGGTTGTCCTGTAAAGCGTTTACGCAGTTCGGGGTCTTGAGTCGCCACACCGACGGGGCAGGTATTCAAATGACATTTACGCATCATTAAACAGCCTGACACAATCAGCGGCGCAGTCGCAAACCCAAATTCATCCGCGCCCAATAACGCGCCGATGACGACATCACGACCTGTACGCAAACCGCCATCCACCTGTACGGCAATCCGTCCGCGCAGTTTGTTCAGCACCAATGTTTGATGGGTTTCAGCCAAACCGATTTCCCACGGTAGCCCTGCGTGTTTGATGGAAGTCAGTGGACTTGCACCTGTGCCGCCGTCATAACCCGCAATAGTAACGTGATCGGCATGGGCTTTGGCAACCCCTGCCGCGACCGTACCGACACCGACTTCTGATACCAGTTTGACACTGATACGCGCCGCTGGATTGACGTTTTTCAGGTCGTGAATCAACTGCGCCAAGTCTTCAATAGAATAAATATCATGATGCGGCGGTGGGGAAATCAAACCCACGCCTTGGGTAGAATGCCTTACCTTGGCAATCACGGCATCGACTTTATGACCGGGTAATTGACCGCCTTCACCGGGTTTTGCACCTTGGGAGATTTTGATTTGAATATCATCGGCATTCACCAAATATTCAGTGGTGACACCAAAACGCCCCGAAGCGACTTGTTTAATCGCCGAGCGCATGGAATCGCCGTTCGGCATTGTTTTAAAGCGTTCGGGTAATTCGCCGCCCTCGCCTGTATTGGATTTGCCGCCAATACGGTTCATCGCAATGGCTAAATTGGTATGCGCTTCAAATGAAATCGACCCGAACGACATCGCCCCTGTGGCAAAACGCTTCACAATCTCAGCGGCAGATTCCACTTCATCCAACGGCACGGGCGTTGCCGCTTCTTTGAATTTCATCAAGCCGCGCAAGGTCAGCAGGTTTTCATTCTGCTCATCAATCAGGCGGCAAAATTCCGCGTATTTTTCATAGCTGTTACTGCGGGTTGCGTGTTGCAGCGTACTGATACTGGCAGGTGTCCACGCGTGGGCTTCACCGCGCAAACGGAACGCGTATTCGCCGCCCACATCCAGTGCATCACGGAAAAGTGGCGCGTTACCAAACGCAATACGATGACGGCGGCTGGTTTCTTCGCTGATTTCAGTCAGTCCCGCGCCTTCGGTGGTGCTGGTTGTACCTGTAAAATACTGATCCAAGAACGGTTCAGCCAAGCCAATCGCGTTAAAAATCTGTGCGCCGCAATACGATTGATAAGTGGAAATGCCCATTTTGGACATGACTTTTAGCAAACCTTTCGATGTAGCTTTGATGTAGCGTTTATGAGCTTCGTATTCAGACAACTGGATGTCCGCACAGAAACTGGACAGGGTATTGAGTGCCAGATACGGGTTAATCGCCTCCGCACCATAAGCCGCTAATAAGGCGAAATGATGTACTTCACGCGCTTCGCCTGTTTCCACCACCAAGCCGACTTTGGTACGCAAGCCTTCGCGGGTCAGGTATTGATGCACCGCTGAGGTTGCCAATAACGCAGGAATCGCAATATAAGCAGCATCAATGTTACTGTCGGATAACACTAAAATATTATTACCGTCTTCAACCGCGTGTTGCGCTGCATGACAGAGTTTATCCAACGCACTTTCCATGCCGCTCGCGCCTAAATCGGCTGGGTAACACAGGGTAACAGTTTTGGTTTTGAACGCGCCGTTGGTGCGTGATTCAATACGGCGGATTTTTTCTAAATCCTGATTGCTTAAAATCGGTTGTTCGACTTCCAAACGTTTATGCGTGCCGCCCTCATCCAGACCTAATAAATTAGGGCGTGGGCCGATGAACGACACCAACGACATGACCAATTCTTCACGAATCGGGTCTATCGCAGGATTAGTGACTTGGGCAAAACCCTGTTTGAAATAATCGTATAACATCCGCGCACGGTCTGATAACACCGCTAATGCAGTATCAATACCCATAGAACTAATGGCTTCCTGCCCTGTTTGCGCCATTGGTTTGAGAATAAATTCAATGTCTTCGCGGGTATAGCCGAATGCCTGTTGACGACACAATAAGGTTTCATCATCGGGAGCCATCGCCGATACTTCCGACGGCAATTTAGCCAGCATAATCTGGGTTTTATCTAGCCATTCTTCATAAGGCTGGCTGTTGGCTAATTCCGATTTGAGTTCGGCATCATCAATGATACGACCTTGTTCGGTGTCGATTAACAGCATTTTGCCCGGTTGCAAACGCCATTTTTTAATGATTTTGTGCTGGGGAATATCTAACACGCCCATTTCCGAAGCCAGAATGACAAAATCATCATCCGTGACCAAATAACGCGCAGGACGCAAACCATTACGGTCTAAAGTCGCGCCGATTTGCCGACCATCAGTAAAGGCAATTGCCGCAGGACCATCCCACGGTTCCATGAGTGCCGCGTTATATTCATAAAACGCGCGCAATTTTTCATCCATTAATACATTGCCTGCCCACGCTTCGGGAATCAGCAACATCATCGCATGAGCCAGCGAATATCCACCTGCGACCAACAATTCCACCGCATTATCAAAACACGCAGAATCTGATTGCCCTTCGGCAATCAATGGCCATAATTTATGAATATCATCGCCCAATAATTTCGAGGCAATCGAATGACGACGCGCCGCCATGCCGTTGACATTACCGCGTAAGGTATTGATTTCGCCGTTATGCGCAATCAAACGGAACGGATGCGCCAAATCCCACGTTGGGAACGTATTGGTAGAAAAACGTTGATGCACCAATGCCAACGCACTGTCCATGCGTTCATCATTGAGTTCTGGATAAAACGTGCCGACCTGATTCGCCAGCAACATACCTTTATAAACAATCGTGCGTGACGATAACGACGGAATATAAAAAGCCGCGCCATGATTCAGCTTTAAATCACGCACCGCGTTTTCCACCTGTTTACGAATCACAAACAGCTTGCGTTCAAACGCATCCTGATCCGCGCAATCCGCACCACGCGCAATAAAAATCTGCCGCACCACGGGCTCAACTAATTTAACCGACTCGCCCAAGCCATCATTATTAACAGGCACATCACGCCAGCCCAAAAACACCGCGTTTTCTTGCGCGATAATGTTAATTAACAAGTTTTCGCAAATACTGCGATTGCTCGTATCACGCGGCAAAAACACCATACCGACCGCATAATCACCCTGTGCGGGCAAAGGAAAATCACACTCCGCACGCAAAAAAGTATCGGGGATCTGAATTAAAATACCCGCGCCATCACCCGCTTTGGGATCAGCACCCACCGCACCGCGATGCGTTAAATTAGTCAGCAGATCCAAGCCCTGACGGACAATCGCGTGACTTTTCTGCCCCTTAATATGAACAATAAAACCCACACCACACGCATCATGTTCATTGCGCGGATCATACAAACCTTGTCGAATTGGTAGCGTACTTTGATTCATTGATACCTCTAAAATCTATGAAGGGTTACTGTTCATGCCTTATAACCTATTATCAAGCATTCAATCAATACTTTACAACACAGGGGTACACTTTGGCAAAACTGCTGAATTTTACAGATGAAAATCCAGTGCGTCACTTGATTTTTCAGGCGGGTTGTGATGTGTCAACACTTTTCAGGACAAAAAGTTAAACAGCTTTATGCTGCACTTCAAACTCTACCGGCGACAGGTAGCCATTGTTAGAATGGAGTCGTTGTCGGTTGTAGAAGACTTCGATGTAGTCGAAGATGGATTTTC
>JAURYI010000079.1 GCA_030654015.1 Methylococcales bacterium
TGTTCGATTCATTCGCACGCTTAACCGCGTTTTCTTTAAACTCGGCAGTGTATTTTTGTTTCGCTTGGGTTGTCATATAAGTGCTCTCAGGTCTTTTCAGTAATTTTATAGAAAAGTGTCCTGTTTAGTGTAGCCACATCAGTCACAAGTCGAGCAGAATAACGGATCATTATTCATCGGCAGAATTGAGTGTTAATCGCAGCAGCAGAAAAATCGGCGTTAGTGAGTCACGCAAGAGTTACGCAGTGATTTAGCGGGCAATAAAAAAGCCCTAGGTCATGATAACCTAGGGCTTTGAATTCTTTGGAGCTGGAGATGGGACTCGAACCCGCGACCGGCTGATTACAAATCAGCTGCTCTACCAACTGAGCTACACCAGCAAAGAAAGGCTCATTATACGGTGTGTTTTCCTATTTGCCAAGTCTTTTTGCAACATTTTTTTGCTTTTTAAACGCAGGTGGCGGATTTTTTCTGTTATCTTCTCTATGCAGACCTGTGTGTTTGGTTCTAAATGATTGAATTTTATCAGGTGTTTCTTCAAAACCTTTGGGTTGGAACGAGGGAATTAAATGTTTTTTTCCGTTGCCGATTAAATCAGCGCGCCCCATTGCTTTTAGTGCGTCACGAAGTAACGGCCAGTTTTTTGGATCGTGGTAGCGTAAAAAGGCTTTGTGTAAGCGGCGTTGTTTAAATGTTTTGGGAATCGGCATATTTTCCGCTTTACGGCTGACTTTGTGGAGCGTGTCTTTGCCTGAATGATACATGGCGGTAGCGATGGACATAGGCGACGGCAAGAACGCTTGTACTTGGTCGGCTCTGAAACCGTTGGCTTTTAGCCATAACGCCAGATTGAGCATATCTTCATCGGTTGTACCCGGATGAGCGGCGATAAAGTAGGGTATCAGGTATTGTTCTTTGCCCGCTTCTTTGGAGTATTTATCAAACATTTCTTTGAAGCGGTCGTAGGTTCCCATGCCCGGCTTCATCATTTTGGATAACACATTTTTTTCGGTGTGTTCGGGAGCAATTTTTAAATAACCGCCGACGTGATGGGTGACCAATTCTTTAACGTATTCGGGTGATTCAACCGCTAAATCGTAACGCAAGCCTGAGGCGATAAAGATTTTTTTGATACCGGGTAAGGCGCGTGCGCGGCGATACAGTTTAATTAATGAGCTATGGTCGGTGTCTAAATTAGGGCAAATGCCCGGATAAACACACGACGGTTTACGACACGCGGCTTCAATTTTTTCATCTTTACAGGCGAGACGGTACATATTCGCTGTCGGCCCGCCTAAATCGGAAATATGTCCTGTGAAGTTGGGCGAGGTGTCGCGAATGGCCTCTATTTCTTTAATAATGGAATCTTCGGAACGGCTTTGAATAATGCGTCCTTCGTGTTCGGTAATAGAACAAAACGTACAGCCGCCAAAACAGCCGCGCATGATGTTAACCGAGTGTTGAATCATTTCAAACGCGGGCACGTTGGCAGTGCCGTATTCTTTATGCGGTACGCGTGAGTAAGGCAAATCAAAAACCCCGTCCATTTCTTTGGTGGTGAGAGGAATCGGCGGCGGATTCACCCACAGTTGCCGTGTGCCGTGTTGTTGAATCAGCGGACGCGCATTTCCCGGGTTGGTTTCGCCGTGCATGACTCTTGAGGCGTGGGCGTATAAAATAGGATCATCTTTGACGGCTTCGAATGAAGGCAGACGAATGACAGTTTTGGCGCGCAGTACGCGTATGGTGGGTGCGATTTTAATCGTGCCTTCTTCAGACGCGACTAAAGTCGCTCCCACCGTGTCGGCTTCAGCTTTATCACACGCGGGTTCTTCCTGATAGGGATTTTGCGGCTGTTGCACCGCACCCACTTTATCAATATCAGTGGAATCTTTCAGCGCGTAGCCGTCAGGTATTTGTTTAATAAAATGTACTGTGCCGCGTATGTCGGTTAATTCGGTGATTTTTTCGCCATTGCCTAAACGGTGGGCGATTTCAACGATTTGGCGTTCGGCATTGCCGTACACTAATAAATCGGCTTTGGAGTCCAATAATACCGATTTACGCACGGTATCCGACCAGTAATCATAATGAGCGATACGGCGTAAACTGGCTTCGATACCCCCTATAATAATGGCTACGTCTTTATAGGCTTCGCGACAACGGTGCGAATAAACATTGACCGCGCGGTCGGGGCGTTTACCTGCCGCGCCGTCTGGGGTATACGCATCGTTGGAACGGATTTTTTTATCGGAGGTGTAGCGGTTGACCATCGAGTCCATATTACCGCCCGTGACACCGAAAAACAGGTTCGGACGACCCAGTTTTTTAAAATCACTGGCTGATGCCCAATCAGGCTGGGAAATAATGCCGACGCGAAAGCCTTGTGCTTCAAGCAAACGCCCGATTAATGCCATACCAAAACTGGGATGATCTATATAGGCATCGCCTGTGACGAGGATAATGTCACAGCTGTCCCAGCCGAGTTCGTCCATTTCGGCTTTGCTCATGGGTAAAACGGGGGAAATACCAAAACGCTTTGCCCAATAAGGACGGTAACTGAATAGATTAGGTGCGGGGATCATAGAGATAAAAACTTCAAAAATAACAATAAGTTCCAATTGTACACTGCTCGCTGGTCAGTGTCTTATAAAACCAAATTTTTACCATTATGTTGCTATTTCCATACAAATCGTCTCGTAGACTGTACAATATAAACTTTTATTTTTTATCAAAAGACCGTGGTACACACGGCTGATAACTATTGATGGACTATAACCATGCGCACTACTCCACGTTTTATAACCCATATCGGCTCTCGATCCCCTTCTGGCGCGTCATGGCATCCTGAAGCCACCAATTTTTCTATTTTCAGCCGCGAAGCGCGAGCGGTTGAATTGCTGTTGTACGAAACAGCAACCTGTGATGAACCCATGCAGGTGATCCCGCTGGATTTAGAAGTGCAACGGACATTTTTTTCATGGCACGTTGCGGTTGAAAATCTACCTGTCGGTACTTTTTATACTTGGCGGGTACAAAAACCTGATGGCTCATGGTGGGAGATATTAGATCCGTGGGCGCGGGCAGTCAGTAACAAAAAATGGCAACGCAGCGCGGCGATTAAAAATGCAAGCAATGGTTTACGCGGCATAGTGAGTGATTTAACACGCAAAAGTCGCAGTCATCATCGCCCTAAACCAAAGTCGCTTGATAATGCCATTATTTATGAAGTTCATGTCGGAGGCTTTACCCGTCATCCGTCATCGGGTGTAAAGCACCCCAATACCTTTAAAGGTTTGATTGAAAAAATACCTTATCTCAAGGCGTTGGGCATTACTCATGTCGAATTATTGCCTGTGATGGCGTTTGATGAGCAGGATGTACCTGATGGTGTAGCGGCATTGGGTAATGAAAATTACTGGGGCTACAGTCCTTATGGCTTTTACGCACCGCATCCCGGTTATTGTGCAACCTCCAAACCAGTCAATGAATTTAAAGAGATGGTGCAGGCCTTTCATGATGCTGATTTGGGCGTGTTGCTGGATGTGGTATTCAATCACACCAGCGAAGGCAACGAAAGCGGGCCGACCATTCATTTTAAAGCCATTCTGGATGATATTTTTTATCACCGTTCGCCTGATCGTCAGCATTATCATGACTATACAGGGTGCGGTAATACCATTAACTGCAATCACCCGCTGGTCACGCATTTCCTGGTTCACTGTTTAGAATACTGGGTAAATGAAATGGGGGTCGATGGTTTTCGTTTTGACCTTGCCAGTGTGTTTACACGCGGCGAAGATGGCGAAGTGCTTGCCAATCCGTCATTACCGTGGAGTATTGAATTATCGCGCTCACTGATTAACGCACCGATTATCGCCGAAGCGTGGGATGCGGCAGGATTGTATCAGGTCGGTTCATTCCCCGGTACACGCTGGGCAGAATGGAACGGGCGTTACCGTGATGTTATGCGCCGTTTTGTGCGCGGGGATCGGGGTTTAGTGGATGAAGTTGCCACCTGCTTAACAGGCAGCAGTGATTTGTTTGCGGACGACCATCGTCTGCCGTCCTGTAGCGTCAATTTTATTACCTGTCACGATGGTTTTACGCTATGGGATTTAGTCAGCTATAACGGCAAGCACAATATGGCAAACGGTGAACAAAATCGGGACGGCACTAACGATAATACCAGTTGGAACTGTGGTGTAGAAGGCGTGACCGATAATCCTCAGGTCTTGACACTACGTCGCCAGCAGGCGCGTAACTTCATGGCATTGCTGTTCTTAAGTCAGGGTGTGCCGATGTTTTTGGCGGGTGATGAATTTCTGCACACACAGGGCGGTAATAACAATGCGTGGTGTCAGAATAATGAAATTTCGTGGCTGAACTGGCAACGCAACAAAGACAGCGAAGAAATGTTACATTTTACGCAGGAATTGATTGCCTTTCGTCATCGTCATCGTTGTTTGGCGCGTCCGCGTTATTTAACCGGTCGCATAGATCCCTCGCGCGATATTCCTGATATTGCGTGGCATGGTATCCATTTGAATGAACCGTTATGGCATGATGGCAACTCGCAAGTGCTGGCGTTCACTCTCGCAGGCTATGTCAGTACCGAAGAAGATTTACACGTTATTATCAATATGTCCGACCAGGTGCTGAACGCACCGCTACCCGTAATAGCTAACCGTCGCTGGTATCTGGCAATGGATACTGCCGCGCAATCACCTGATAATATGATTGCGCGTGAAAAACAGCCGTTAATCAAGCGCGCTACTCAACGAGTACAAGCACGCAGTATTGTCGTCTGTGAAGCCCGCGAAACCGCATTACCGATTTAATTAATCTGGAGACTTACCATGAAAACGCAAATATTTTTAACCATCGCTCTCAGCAGCATTGCTACTTTCGGCTACGCCGCAGATAAAGGCTTAGACGATTGCGTTGCTGCTGTACAAAAACAACAAGCGGGCAGTTTAATTAAACTGGAAAAACTCAGCGTAGCTAACAAGCCGTTCTATGAAATTGAAGTTAAAGACAGCAAAGGCATGGAATGGGAATTTATGTGTAATGCCAAAACAGGCAAAATCACTGAACAAGAAACCGAAGCCAACAGCGCGACTGATGATGCCTTCAAGAAAAATGCAAAAGTCACTGAAGACGATGCTAAAGCCACTGCATTAAAGGCACACGCGGGTACAATCACCGAAATCGAATATGAAATTGAAGCCAATGGCAATCCAAGCTATGAGTTTGATATTATCAACGATAAAGGCGCAGAAACTAAAGTGGAAGTCGATGCTATCAGCGGCAAAATCATTGAAACTGCCACAGAAATATGGGAAATCGGCGAAGAAGCTGACGAAAAACGCTAAATATCACAGGATGGATTGAAGCAAAAAAGCCCAATGTTTGTTGGGCTTTTTTACCTAGAGCTGATGCTGCTTGTCATAATGAAGTCGAGGATTTTTATGCTGAAACAAACGCCGCTTTACTCTCTGCACCTCGAACTGACCGCCAAAATGGTGGAATTTGCGGGCTATCTTATGCCCATACAGTACAGCAAGGGCATTATCCACGAACATAAGCATTGTCGCAGTCACGCGGGGATTTTTGATATTTCCCACATGGGGCAATGTCTGATTTCAGGCGACACTGCCGTTCATGAACTGGAAAAACTCACTCCCAGCACGCTGAGCAATCTGACAGTAGGGCAACAAAAATACACCGTATTAACCAATCAAAACGGCGGAATTATTGATGACATCATCGTTACCCGCACCGAAACAGGGCTGATGCTGATTGTCAATGCCGCCTGTAAAGACAAAGATTTTGCCCATTTAAAAGCCCGCCTTTCAACACACTGCGCATTGACAGAACTACCCGAACAGGCATTAATCGCCCTACAAGGTGCTGCGGCTATTGGCATCATGGAAAAACTGTCCCCAAAAGCCGCCCAATTACGCTTCATGCACGCCTGCACCACCGACATAAACGGCATCCCCTGTCATATCAGCCGTAGCGGTTATACGGGTGAAGACGGTTTTGAAATCTCCGTCGCCAATCATCATGCCGAACAACTCGCCCGCTTGTTGCTTGCTGAAGATGACGTTGAAGCCATTGGTTTAGGTGCAAGAGACACGTTACGTCTGGAGGCAGGTTTGTGTTTATACGGGCATGAACTGAATGAAACCATTACGCCCGTAGAAGCGGGTTTGCAATGGCTGATGAGAAAAGATACGGCGGTTTTTCTAGGTGCAGATAAAATACCTAAAAGCACAGAAAAAACCCGCGTCGGTTTATTGGTTGCCAGCAAAATACCTGTCCGCGACGGCAGTATTATTACTGACAGCGCAGATAACATTATCGGTCATGTCACCAGCGGCGGTTTTTCGCCCAGTTTAGGCAAGCCGATTGCGATGGCATTACTGAACCGTGATTGCGCAAACCTAGGCAACATTTTATACGCCACTGTCCGCGAACAAATTGTGCCGTTACTTGTGACGCGCCTACCCTTTATTCCTCACCGTTATCAAAGGTAAATCTCATGCCCAATTCTCCCTTGAATCAACTGGAAATGCGCGGTAATTTTGTCCATCGCCACATCGGTTCCAATCCGCAGCAGATTAACTCCATGTTGGCAGAACTGGGTGCGATGGAACTGGATGATATTATCAACCTCGCCATTCCCACCGATATTCTCAATGTTGAGCCGCTTAGACTGACCGAAACCATCAGCGAACGCGCAGTGATTAAATACCTGCGCATGATACGGGCGCGTAATAAAGTTTTCACCTCCATGATAGGCATGGGTTATTACGACACCATCATGCCCGCTGTGATTAAACACAATGTGCTGGAAAATCCAAGCTGGTACACCGCCTACACGCCGTATCAGGCAGAAGTCAGTCAAGGTCGTCTGGAAGCCCTGTTAAATTTTCAGCAAATGATTATTGATTTAACAGGCATGGAACTGGCGAATGCGTCATTATTGGATGAAGCAACAGCGGCGGCAGAAGCAATCAGTATGTCACGGCGGCTATCGACCAATACCAGCAACTGCATCGTGGTCGATAAAGACTGCCACCCGCAAACTATCGCCGTGGTGAAAACCCGCGCTCATTCCTTAGGTTATGAAGTGATTATTGCCGACCCTTATCTCGACTTGGCGCAATATGATTTTTTTGCCCTGCTGGTGCAGTATCCCAATTCCAAAGGCGAGATAAAAAACCTCAGCGACATCACCGCTATCGCCCATACTAAAGCCGCGTTAGTAACCGTCGCCGCCGATCTATTAAGTCTGGTATTACTGCAACCACCCGCCGTTTTCGGGGTGGATATTGTGGTCGGCAGTTCACAACGCTTTGGTGTGCCGATGGGTTACGGTGGGCCGCATGCGGCATTTTTCGCCACTAAGGATGACTATAAACGCTCTATGCCTGGTCGTATTATCGGCGTATCCAAAGACAGCCACGGAAAAATGGCATTGCGTATGGCATTACAAACCCGTGAACAACATATTCGCCGCGATAAAGCCACCAGCAATATTTGTACTGCGCAAGTATTGCTTGCGGTTATCGCAGGTTTTTATGCGGTATATCACGGCGCGGACGGCTTACGCATGATTGCAGGTCGGGTACATCGCTACACACAAATTCTCGCCGCTGGTATCCGTCAATTAGGCTATCAGGTTATCAATGACTGTTATTTTGACACTATCGTCATTTATACGCCCAACCGCGCCAAACGCATTGCCGCCCGCGCCGATGAAGCCAACATTAATGTGCGGGTTATTGATGCAAACCATATCGGTATTTCGTTAGATGAAACTACCACGCGCTCCAATTTACGCGCCGTCTGGCACGCCTTTGCCACTGCCACCGCGAATATGCCCGATATTAATACCTTGGATGCAAACCTGATTGAGTGCATTCCTACAGAGCTATTGCGCAACGATGCCATTTTGCAGCATCCCGTATTTGCCCGTTATCATTCAGAAACCGAAATGATGCGCTATATGCGCCGCTTGGCCAGCCGTGATATTGCCTTGGATCGCTCCATGATACCGCTGGGTTCATGCACCATGAAACTCAATGCGGCAACCGAGATGCAAAGCATTTCCTATCATGAATTCAATGGCTTGCATCCGTTCGCCCCGCTGTATCAAACGCACGGCTATCAGCAATTATTTACCGAACTGGAAGATATGTTGTGCGACTTAACTGGTTTTGATGCGTTTTCCTTACAGCCGAATGCAGGTTCACAAGGTGAATACACAGGGCTGTTGGTCATCCGTAAATATCATGAAGTACGCGGGCAGGCACAACGCAATATTTGCCTGATTCCCGCCTCCGCTCATGGCACAAATCCCGCCAGTGCAACGATGGCAGGGCTTAACGTGGTGGTGGTCGCCTGTGATGAACACGGCAATATCAGTCTGGACGATTTACGCGCGAAAGTCAGTGAACATCAACACCACCTCGCCGCGTTAATGATTACTTATCCATCCACACACGGCGTGTATGAAGCATCGTTCCGTGATATATGCGACTTGATTCACCAGCATGGCGGGCAGGTGTATTTGGATGGCGCGAATTTTAACGCGCTGGTGGGTTTAAGTCGGCCGGGGAAAATCGGTGCAGATGTGGCACATCTTAATCTGCATAAAACTTTCTGCATTCCGCATGGTGGCGGTGGACCTGGGGTTGGACCCATTGGTGTGTGCGCTCATCTCGCGCCTTTTCTGCCAGATCATCCTGTGGTTGAAGGTGTTAATCCTGCTAAAACCGTACACGGCACAATAGGCACAGTGTCCGCCGCACCGTGGGGTTCAGCTAGTTTATACACCATTTCGTGGGCGTATATCGCCATGATGGGCGCGGCAGGGTTACGACGGGCAACGCTGGTAGCGATTTTAAATGCCAATTACATCGCCAAACGTCTCGCCCCGTATTATCCGATTTTATACACGGGTAAAAACGACTGGGTCGCGCATGAATGTATTATTGATTGTCATGAATTTAAAAAAACAGCCAATGTCACTGTGGAAGATATCGCCAAACGCCTGATTGATTACGGTTTTCACGCGCCTACCGTGTCGTTTCCTGTCGCAAATACTTTGATGATAGAACCCACAGAAAGCGAAAGTAAAACCGAAATTGACCGTTTTTGTGACGCACTCATCGCCATTCGGCAGGAAATAAACGCCATAGAAACAGGCGTAGCAGATAGGGAAAATAATTTGCTGCACAACGCACCGCATCATCACTGCTTATTATTGGAAGAATGGACATTGCCTTATTCCAGACAACAAGCCTTTTTCCCTGATAATCAACAGCATGAGGATAAATATTGGCCGCCTGTCGGACGCATTGATAATGTTTATGGTGACCGGCACGTCGTTTGTACCTGCCCGCCTGTGTCGGATTATGAATAAATAGACCTGCGAGGTTTTAAAAACCTCGCAGGTCTTTTAAATACTAGCCCTGATAATTTTCATCCTGAGTAATTAAAAATAATACCCACGAAAATTCACCCGTGCTGATTTTAGAGCCGCAATATTCACATATCGCACTCTGCCCCATTTTATCCGCCGCCGCGCCGCATTGCGGACAGGCATTGATATTAAACGTCGGTTCGGTTTTTTCTACGCCTGCCCGCCGTGCAAATGTCCAGTATTCCGTATAAGCACGGCGTTTTTTATTGGAACCGCCGATTATTTTATGATTAGTATCTTCGGTATAATCAAAACACGAGGCGAATACCCGCACGGTAATAGTTTCATAATAAGTATCTAATTCCACTTTAACCAACTGAATATCGGTAATAGTTAAATCATCCAGTCGATTACTCCAGCCCTGCTGTTTATATAATTCCATCCAAAAGGTATTGGCTTCATATAACCTATCCGATATTAAATGCCTGACTTTATTTAAACTGCGATTTGTCCACGCGGCATTTAATTCGATAAAATAATTCTGCACAATCTGCTGTTTAAAAGTATTCCAGTAATTAGACCAGACTACCGCACGTTGCGTTTCAAATGCTGTTATTTCTGGTAATAAGGTTGGACTGCTTAATGTTGGTAATGTTGTGCCTTGTTCTTCGGCATAGGCGACTAAATCACCTGTATCGACTACCGATTGATTTAATAAAAAACGGTCTTTGACATACCATTGTTGTTGTCCTTTGACAATAAAAGTTCGGCAACTGGCACATTCACCCGCATCGGTAAAATGCGCGGCTGCACCGCACGCAGGACAGCTTAACGCCTGCATTTTTTCAGGCGGCAACGATAACAGGCCTTTTTTACGTTGCAAAAACCAGCGTTCAGAACGTGCATAACGGGTATGTTTTTTGCCTGATTCCTGAGTATGAAACGCGGGGTGGATGGTGAAGTTGGATTCAATGTCTACGCCGATACTGTCTTCATCAGCGGTGCTGTTGATTGAATATAAGCGCACGGAATTAATAACAATTTCATCAATAATAATGACTTGATTGCCGATTAATAAATCCAGCATTTTATCGTGCTTTGCTGAGTCATCTAAATACGGTGTTAAATAATCAAAGTCTTTTTTACCATAAAAACGATAGTATTTAACATACAGTAAATGCACAAAATCCAAGAATAAAATTCGCGAAAAATCAGCATCCTGTTGTTTAAAAGTAATTAATTGGCTTTCATCAAACCGCCCTGCTCTATTTTGACCGATAATTATTTGTGATTTGTTTTTATTCACCAGATAAAGAATATAGATAATAAAAATAATCAGCAGTAAAAATACGATTGCACCGATAATATCACCAACCGATGAACTGCTCGATGAATGACTGCTCGATGAACCACCAGACGAATGACTGCTCCATGAAGAAGAACGACTGCTTGAGCGACTACTGGAATGACTGCTTGACGAATGGCTGGAATGTCCACCACTAAAACGGGCGTGTACATCGGTTATTAAGGTAAATAACAAGATGAAAGCCGCAAAAAAAGGTAATAACTTTTTCATAGGTCAATACTCAAATCATCAGGTAATTCATTACTATTATTTTCTAATGCAGGAATATATTGATGAAAAATATCTCGGCATTTGGCTAATTCGGTTAATAATGCTTCAGCAGGATTTTTAGTATTAAATATACTGGCTAAACGGCTATTGATTGCCTGCCACTCAGTGTCGGGAATCGCCATTTGCGCGCCTCTATCGGCGACGATATACACCATTTTTTCCAATAATGAGACATAAATCAACGTGCCGACTTTGGTGCTGGTATGGTGTAAACCGCCTTTTTGAAATAATGCCCGCGCCATGATTTCTACGTTGCGCTGTTTGCGTTGTTTGCCCGCTAACAGCCGCTGCATCATCGGCAATACTATCCCCAATAACATCCCCAAGCCAAACGCCGAGAGCGTCATGAAATACACCAGATAACTGTCAAAACTGGTATCGACCAGAAATAAATAACTGAACATAATCATACTCAGATTAGCTCCCAGACCCAGCGGCACATCGTCGTAATTGCCCGAGCGGGGTTTAATCAGCACAACGACTTCAATGTGCGAAGCCTGTTCCAGCTCGGCAATCAGTTTGCCCAGTCGGGTTTGAAAATCAGGATGGGTAAATTTTTTCATTGTTACGCCCTTAAGTGTACGATTGGATTCAGTGGTTATTGTGCAAAAATTATTATGCCTGTTGCGGGTGCATTTGTGGAGTATCGATTAATCCGATGATGAAAAACGGGGGGAATATGGGGAAAAATGGGTAAAATAACCTGAGTTCGGGATAAGGTAAAAGGTGCAAGGTAAAAAGGCAGTGAAATGGAGTGGCTTTTTTGAACCTTGAACCTTGAACCTGATTCGCTGGAATGACAGCCTTAGACTTCAATAGATTCAATGGGTTTTATCCTGAACTCAGGATAAAATAGGTTCATGTCCCGCTGAATCCCCGTTTTAATAACTCTGGTTACAACCATGTCTAAATATACCGCTAAACTTGCCGTCCTGTTTGCCGATATTTGTGGTAGCACCAAGTTATACGACACGCTGGGTGATGACCTCGCGCGGCGCGTGGTGGCAAGCTGTATTGCACAAATGCAGGCAACGCTTGCCGAGCATCAAGGAACGTTGATTAAAACCATCGGCGATGAAATTATGTGTACCTTTCCCAGTGCAGAACAGGCTTTGTGTGCGGCAAGTGCGATGCAGTATTCAGTCACTAACGCACACTTTGAAAACGGTATTGCCCTCAATATTCGTATCGGTTTTCATTATGGCGACGTTATTTGTGAAGCGGGTGATGTGTTCGGCGATACCGTTAATGTCGCCGCACGGGTCGCAGGTGCGGCGCGAGCCAATCAAATCATGACCACGCAAGCAGTCGTTAATGCGCTGCCTTTAAAACTGCAAGCGAAAACGCATCAGATGATGGTGGCTGAATTTAAAGGCAAAGGTGAGCAGTATCTTATTTATCTGGTCACATGGAAAGATGATGACGAGACAGAAAGCACCCGTTTCAGTATCCCCGTAGCGCATAATAAGCCCATTGCCTGTGACGAGCTTTTTTTACGTCACGGCGATAAGCAAGTTATTGTCAATAAAAATTGCAAATCCGTTATTTTCGGCCGTGCGGATAATTGTGATGTGGTGGTACATAATAGCTATGTGTCCCGTCAACACGCCCGTTTTGAATTACGTTTCAGCAAATTTGTGGTGGTCGATCAAAGTACCAATGGTACGTTTATTCGACCTGATAACGGCAGCGTGATACACATCACCCGCGAAGATATGATTTTACAAGGTAAAGGTTTAATCAGCCTTGGCGTGGATAATTTTAATGATACTGATAAATTGATTGCATTTTCAGTTGCGCATACATGACGGGCAGCTATTAAAATCGTTTATATATTCGGTTTACTGTTTGATAATTAATTATGTTTATGCTTGCTGTTTTTATTACGTTTATTGACAAACAAACTGTTGCCCTCAATTTTTTTCGCCTGTTTTTTTGTACCAGCCGCTAAGTCGGATATTTCGATATGGGACTGACACTGTGCTGTTGATACTTCGTCCACTATACCGATAGATAAACTGATTAACGGATAAAAACATTGTTCACCAGACCTGTTTTCGGCGTGTATACCACCTGCGTGTATATCTGCATCATTATAATGATGCTGCACAATATGTTTAAATGTTTTTAATATGTATTTACATATTTTAAACCAATCAGAACAAGTAAAAATAACAATAAAATCATCGCCGCCAATATGCCCGATCAGACCATTTTCAAGAGTAATAAATTGGTTAATGGTATTTGCCACCGCTTTAATAATCTCATCGCCTGCGTGATAGCCATAAACGTCGTTAAATGGTTTAAAATTATCCAAATCAAAATACGCCACACTGAATGGTATTTTTTTTGCCAATAATTGATTCATTTGTTCATTAATCGGCGCACTACCCGGCAATAATGTCAGTGGATTAGCGTGTTTGGCACTGTCTATTTGCTGACAGGTAATTTTCTCCAGCAAATCCATCGTTGTGCCTATCCCCGCATATTCGCCGTTATGAGTAATAATAAATGCCGGATCATTATGCAGCGTAGATGTTAATTTTTTACTCACTGTTTGAATAGACATATTTTTATCAATACTCAATGGTATTTTGTCGATAAATAATTTTATCGGTTTTTTACCATACAATTCTAAACCATAGCGACTGGCAAATAATTTGGTCAGAAACATATCCCTAAAAATAAGTCCTACTCCAATATTATCATCCACTAAAGGCAAAATAGTCAGTTCATTATTACGTTGAAATCGCTCCATAATTTCGACAATAGGTGTTTCTGAAGAAATTGGATTAATGAATTTAATAATATGGGATATGGATTTTGTAGCATTAAATGGATCAAGTAGTTCATTATTATCAGGTTCAGAAACAAATAATAATTTATCCACTTTATCCAGCGGAATATAGGCAGGTCTCGCAAAGTAATATCCTTGAGCATGAGTAATACCAAGTTTTGCTACTGCCTTAAATTCATTTTCTGTCTCTATTCCTTCTGCAATAACATGACAATGCAGTGAACTGGCAATACTTTGAATGGACTTTACAAATTTAAATTTAACAGGATCGTCATGAATATCATTAATAAAATGGCTGTCTATTTTTACATATTCAGGTAATAATTCTGACCATAATCGCAATCCTGAATACCCTGCGCCTAAATCATCGAGTGCTATTTCAAATCCCATGGTTCTGTAATGAAAAACCGCATTACGCATCAATTCATAATTATCTGTAGGCTGATGCTCTGTTAATTCTATGACAATAAGGCGCGGGTCAACACCGAATTTATCAAGCAATTTAAGTGTCATACCATTTTCAAAACCCGGCTGTAATAATACCGACGGGCTGACATTAATAAACAATTTTTCTCTGATACCCAAACTGGCGTAACGTTGTATGCTCAATTCACGACACACGAATTCAAGCCGTGTCGTTAAATTAAACCGCTCAGCAGTATCAAATAAATTAAACGCACTATGCAACGGGCTGTCAGACGGCCCGCGTATCAGTGCCTCATAACCGATGATTTTCTTTTGTGTTAAAGAAACAATCGGCTGAAAATGAGGCGTTAATTTATCACCATCGAGAATAGAGATTAATTCTTTGTGCAAACTGGACATTTAAATGTGTAATAGTATTTTTTGATTAGTTTCTGAGCATAGTTTTTTTTTATGACATTAACATGAAAAATACTTTTTCTTGTGTATTAATCATATTTATCGACACTGCTAAATATAAAATTTATGATTGGTAGTTTATATATCAAACTAGCAATCACCTCTCTTTCTGTGAGACTATAAATCGTCTGTCAATAAATTCATTTTAATGAGGAATATCCATGCAAACCCAGAAAATGTTAGTCGTATTAATGACAGTTGCAGGCATGACTTTAGCATCATGCGCCACTGCTACGCCATTAGCCACTACAGTTGAATCAGTGAAAAATACCCACTGGCTTTTGGTCACTTTAGCCAATCAGCCGCTGGTAACTGACACACTGATTACACTTAACTTCGATAATGACAACATAATGGGGTTGGATGGTTGCAATCGTTATCACGCTGCCTATACGCTAAATGTAGACAACATAAACATCAATAAAAATATAGCCACAACCATGATGGCTTGCCCTGAACCGATTATGCGGCAGGCATCCAGTTACATTAGTGCGTTGACACAGGCGACTGGTTATAAGATTGAAGGGGAACAATTAACCTTGCTGGATGCGGCGGGTAAACCGTTGGCGACTTTCAAGAAGCAGATCGTTGAATTGATCGGTACATCGTGGCGGGTAACCAGCGTTAATAATGGTAAACAGGCAGTGACCAGTCTCGTTAAAGACTCAACACTCACCAGCGTATTCAGTGCTGATGGCAAGCTCAGCGGTTCTGCGGGATGCAATCATTATAACGCCAGTTATAAAGTGGCGGGTAAAACCGTCAAGATGGGAGCAATCGCCGCTACGCGCAAAATGTGCGCTAAACCAGAGGGTGTTATGGAACAGGAAGCATTATTTTTGAAAGCATTGGCAACGGTGGCGACTTATCAAATTGATGGCAAGCGATTGGAGTTGCGTACCGCTGACGGCGCGTTAGCAGTGATGTCGATTAGCCAGTAAAACAGGTTTTTTGTGAGTTGGCGTATTTTTATACAATTTAACAAAACTGTAATAAAAACCGATACTAAGCGCGTGAAAACACCAGTTATCCACAGAGTTATCCACAAAATTTGTGGATAACCGCTGCTAATGTGATTAAGTACCCGTGCGTTCACGCAGCTGTGGCGGCATATAATGCCGGTCGCCTAAGGCTTCCAACATCGGGCCGTAAGTGGCAAATTTAATGATGCTGACAGAACCTGCCAGCGCATTGACACGGTCACGGTAACGCCCGATGTCCATGCCCAACAAGCTACAGATGATGATACGAATCGTGGCTTTATGCGAGACAATCAATATGTTGCCGTCTTTGTATTTGCCTTCAATTTCAGCAATCACCGCCATGGCGCGGTTGGCGATTTGTACTGAAGTTTCGCCGCCTGTCGGTGCATTCCACGCAGGTTCAGTCATCCAGCGAATATAGTCCTGTTCGTAGAGTTGCTTGATGGTTTCTGTGTCCTGACTCTCCCACTCGCCGTAATTTATTTCTTTCAGACCGTCGCGAATTTGCATCGGTTTACCCGTCAAATCACACAAGGGCTTAGCAGTGGCAATAGTGCGCTTCATCGGACTCACATACACATCCGTCCAGTTCAATGATCCATAGCTATCTGCAAATGCCTGAGCCATCGCATGACCTTCGGCAGTTAATTCAGCATCCAAAGTGCCGCAATACGCGCCTTCCTGACTGTAGGGGGTTTCGCCGTGGCGCAATAAATAAAGTTTCAGACTCATAATAATCTCTTCGTTGATGGATAATTTTGATAGGACGCATTTAGTCCACGAAAAACACGAAAAAAATGAATGTGTATTTTGCAGAGCTAAACAGGATACGCCCTCTATTACACTGCCTTACATTGAGGATACGCACACATACACAATGATAAAAATTTTTTTCGTGCTTTTGTGTTTTTCGTGGACAAATTTAATGGTAACAAACAAACAATTCGTCAGGTTTGGCTAAATCGCCTTGCAACGTAATACCGCGCTGATTAGCGGCTAAATGGCGCACAATTTTATAAACAATTTCAATTTGCTCACTCGCGCCGACTTTTTCTGCTAATTGCGTTAATAACAAGGGCTGATTGCTTGCTCTTAACGACGCTAAAATATCGCGTTGTAACACCAGTAAGGTGCAGGCGACTTTTTTCCCCGCTTCCACACCCGGTTGATGATAGGCGTTGATATGCACTAATGAACCATAAAAACCCACTGCCCGTTCATACATAGCAATTAACGCGCCTACCGTTTGCGCATCAACACGGTTAATGGTCACAGTAATCGAATCACGCTCACTTTCATACAATGCTTCGCGCGTACCCTGCATAAAACCAGACAGAAAATCGCCTGTGGTTGCATCGGGTTCAACTTCAATCGACGCACCTTGACGGTCTTCCAAGACTTCGATAAAGGTAATAAAAAAATTCATTACGCCTTCGCGCAGTTGCTGCACATAAGCGTGCTGATCGGTTGAACCTTTGTTGCCGTACACAGTAATGCCTTGATGCACGATGTTGCCATCTAAATCCAACTCTTTACCTAACGATTCCATCACTAGCTGTTGCAGATAGCGGGAGAACAATAATAAGCTGTCTTTATACGCCAGTACCACCATGTCTCTATCGCCTTTGCCATGCCCTGCATGATACCAAGACAACGCCAACAAAGCGGCTGGATTGCGTTTAATGTCATGAATGCGCGTGGCTTCGTCCATGATTTTCGCACCTGCAAGCATGGCGCGGATGTCGATACCGATTAATGCCGCTGATAACAAGCCGACCGCCGACATTTCCGAGGTGCGTCCGCCGACCCAATCAAACATCGGGAAACTGGTCAGCCAGTTTTCAGCGCGTTGCAATTCATCCATTTTGCTGCCCTGCATGGTGACAGCAACCGCATAACGGGCAAAATCCAAGCCTTGTTGCTGATAAGCGTGTTTAACTTCGACCATGCCGTTGCGGGTTTCAGGTGTACCGCCTGATTTTGTTGCCACGATAACTAACGTGCGATTGAGCGCGTCTTGCAAACGGTGCAACACGCGGTCGATACCCGCAGGGTCGGTATTATCAATAAAATGGGTGGCTAAAGGCGGAAAATCGGGGCTTAAGGCTTCGGCGACAAATTGCGGGCCGAGAGCGGAGCCGCCAATGCCGATAAAAAGAATATCGGTAAATTTTGGTGCGTGTGGCGGACGTATTGCACCACTATGAATGTCTGTGGCAAATGCTTCAATTTGCACAACAGAATCACTAATATCCTGCCCCAAACCCGCAGGAGCTAATTCAGGAGCGCGTAGCCAATAATGCCCGACCATTCTGTTTTCATCGGGATTGGCAATCGCGCCTGCTTCCAATGCTTCCATATCCTGAAATGCACGAGTAAATTTCGGTTGCATAGTTGCCAAAAAATCGTCTTCCAAACGCATTCGGCTCACATCCACATATAACCCTAGACTTTCTTGATAATACAGCCAGTCTTGGTAATGTTGCCAAAGTTTTTGATTATTCATAATTCCTGTGTGTGATAGGTTTTTGAGAGAATTGCTCATTGATATTGATTTATAGAGCAAAAATCATACCGCGTAAGTATGACAATGAAATAAAAGCCATTGATTTGATGTGTAGTATTGAGTTTTATGAGCTGCCAAAAAGCGGCAATCCACGCTACACATTAATGAATGAGGTGCTAAGATTCGCAGGATTAGCAATGCGTTACTGCTATTTAAGCTGTGCCTGATTATCCGTAACCGCGTAGCGGTGGGATGTTTGTAGCAACAAAATATAAACACAATCAAGCCCCAGCGGGGCGAAATGTTTGTCTCATTTACATTTCACCCCTACGGGGTTATGAAATTATTTAAACGATTGATCTACAAACATTTTACCCCGCAGGGGTTTAACGCGAGTGGCTTTAACCACGATTCCACAAAATCCTTCACTGCGGACTGTGACGCAATGCACACCCTACTTTTGCATTAATACGGCCAGTACCACTGATCGTCTTCTGGTCTGTCTATACCATATTCATACGCATAATTACGGCAGGCAATTTGTTGATCGCGCAGTTTTTCTTTGACGTGCGCCCCTGATACTTGTAACGCAGGGATGCGGTCAATCGCATCAATTGCCAGACTGAAACGGTCGGTTTCATTTTGAATCGCCAGTTCCAGCGGGGTATTGATACTGCCTTTTTCTTTATAACCGCGAACGTGCAGGTTATGGTGATTGTGGCGGCGGTAGGTTAAACGATGAATCAACCAAGGATAACCGTGGAAGTTGAAAATCACGGGTTTATTCAGGGTGAACAAGCTGTCAAAATCTCTGTCCGATAAGCCGTGCGGATGCTCTGAGCTGGGTACTAATTTGTATAAATCGACCACGTTAATGAAGCGAATTTTCAGACTGGGGAAATTTTCGCGCAGTAACACGATAGCTGCCAATGCTTCTTTAGTAGGAATATCGCCCGCACTGGCAATGACTAAATCAGGTT
>JAURYI010000085.1 GCA_030654015.1 Methylococcales bacterium
CTTTACGCGCGTTGGAAGAAGCCTTACTGGCTTTCCCTGGTTGCGCGGTGGTTATTTCGCATGATCGCTGGTTCTTAGACCGTATCGCTACGCACATTCTCGCCTTTGAAGGTGACAGTAATGTAGTGTGGTTTGAAGGCAATTATGAAGATTACGAAGCCGACCGTCATCGTCGCTTAGGCAGTGATGCAGATACGCCGCGTCGTTTGAAATATAAAAAATTGTCTTGAGGTAATTAAAAGTACGCATCGTTCCGACACTCTGGTGTCACTGCCATTAAGTTAAGGATTTTTCCGTTCGCCCTGAGCTTGTCGAAGGGTGGGCGGAAAAATCCGAAGTCCAGAAGTTAAGCCGTTCATGCTTCGACAAGCTCAGCACGAACGGCTTAACTTAGGCTTAACTTATGGTAGTGACGCTCTGGCGTGGGAACGCCGCTGGTGACGCTCCAGCGTCACGCAACGCGGGAGCGTTGCTGGATGAATTCCCACGCTGGAGCGTGGGAACTATAAACTCCCCTAAAGCCATGAAACTGCCCATCTTCGCTAAACTGTTTATCACCTTGCTGCTCAGTACCGCTGTGGTTATTGCGGCGATGATTGGCTCAACGCACTGGCTGTTCCGTCAGGGCTTCACCGAATATTTACAGCAAGTGGAAGCCAACCGTTTAGGATTTTTAATCAAAGGCTTGGAAACCGCTTATCCAGAACACGGCAACTGGGATTTTTTGCGCAATAATGAGAAACAGTGGCGTAGCTTTTTAGCCAAACCGACAGATAAAAATGTACCGCCTGAGGATCGTCCAGCACCACCCGATCAGAACGGTTTTGCGCCCGAAGATTACCCGCCGCAGCCTAATCACGGCAGCTTTGTCCCCGAAGACCGTCCACCTTATGGCTCTCCGCCGCCGCATCCACCACCTGATCCGTTATTTTTAGGTAAACGCCTGCGTTTACTGGATACCAATTATCAATATGTGGTCGGTGCGCATTTTGACGGCAAGTCTATTCGGCGTGAACTCAAGGTGAAGCAACAGGTCGTCGGCTGGTTGGAAATTCTGCCTAATGAAGTGATGACCGATGAACTGGCTGAAACCTTTATACAGCAACAAGAAAAAGCCAAGTATGTAATTGGCAGTCTGGCATTGCTATTCTCAATATGTGCCGCGTGGCTGTTGGCGCGGCAATTATTATTACCGATACACCGTATAGGTTCAGGTGTCAAAGCATTGGCAGCGGGAAAATACCAGACGCGCATTAAAACCAACGGTCATGATGAACTGGGGCAATTGGCGCAATACTTTAATTCACTGGCACAAACATTACAGCAAAATGAAGTCGCACGACGGCAATGGATAGCCGACATTTCTCATGAATTGCGCACTCCGTTATCGGTGTTGCGCGGTGAGCTGGAAGCCTTGCAAGATGGGGTGCGTAAGCCCACGCCTGAGCGTATTGAATCCCTGCATAATGAAGTGCTGGATTTAACCAAGCTGGTAGAAGATTTGTATGAATTATCGCTGTCCGACGCGGGCGCAATGAATTATCACAAAGAAACCGTCAACGTCACCGACATCGTGCTGGAGATACAACAGAATTTTGTGCATCGCTTTGCCAAACGCGGTCTGGTATTACGCGACCTCAGCAATCCATCAATAGCATTACCAGTGTTTGCCGATGCCCGACGGCTTTATCAATTATTTTCCAATTTAGCGGAAAACAGTTGCCGCTATACCAACGAAGGCGGTTTTTGTGAAATTACCTTGTATCGAACCAAACACACGGCGATGATTACCTTTCAGGATTCAGCACCCAGTGTGCCGCCTGCCGCGTTGCCGCAATTATTTGACCGACTGTACCGCGTGGAAAAATCACGCAGTCGTGAATCAGGCGGTGCGGGTTTAGGGTTGGCGATTTGTAAAAACATTGTTGAAGCGCATGGTGGTAGTATTCTTGCTTACCAAAGCCAATACGGGGGTTTGTCAGTACAAGTCGAATTACCGTTATTGCTAGAGTGATATGGCTAAATAGCGGAATCAAAAATCATGATTTTTGACTCCATCACCTCATTGTAAAAATAATTTATATCGTTCCAACGCTCCAGCGTTGGAATGCAGCCGTTGACGCTCCAGCGTCTTCTTGCTTTTAGACACAACGCTGGAGCGTTGCTGGATGAATTCCCACGCTGGAGCGTGGGAACTATAAATAATTAAAAATAATAACAACCATGAACTGCACCGCACAAAAATCCGTTTTAATTGTTGAAGATGAAGCCAAACTGGCGAGTTTACTGAGTGAATATCTCGCACTGGCTGATTATGCCACTCATATCATTGCCGATGGTTTGCAGGTCGTGCCGTGGTTGCGCACCAGTCCTGCTGATTTAATCGTGCTGGATTTAATGTTGCCGAATCGGGACGGCATTGAACTGTGCCGCGACATACGGCAATTTTCCAACGTTCCGATTATCATGACTACCGCGCGTATCGAAGAAATTGACCGTTTATTAGGTCTGGCGTTAGGTGCGGATGATTATATTTGCAAGCCCTACAGCCCGCGTGAAGTGGTGGCGCGTATCAAAGCAGTATTACGTCGAACCAGCCCAGAACAACAAGCCGCCCCAGCCTCGCCGAACCTGCTCACCCTAGACCCGCGCAGTTATCGGGTCAGTGTCGGTACACAAAGCATCAGCCTATCGACCATCGAATTCATGCTGCTCAACACCTTGCACCACGAACCGTTGCGGCTATTTTCCCGCAATCAGCTTATGGATAATATTTACACCGACCAGCGCGTGGTTTCAGACCGCACGGTAGACAGTCACATCAAAAAACTGCGGAAAAAACTGGCGTTGTTATTGCCCGATTATGAGCTGATTCATGCTATGTATGGTGCGGGGTATTGTTATGAGGCGCGGTTGAAGCAGGATGCTTAGGTGATTGCGAGGAGTGGATTGAATTTGTTGGGGTGATATTAATGACTGCCAGTCCTTGCAGGCTGGCAGTCATATCTCAACGTAAAAACAACAGATTTACTGCACTTCTACTGTTTAATCTAATAAATCAGGCGGAATATTACCGCCATTTTCTGCGAGTTTGCGTAATACGGTTTTGTGCAACCACATATTCATCTGCGCAGAATCGCCCATTTTTCCAGCAGGACAACCTAATTCTGCCGCCAGTTCTTTGCGCGAAGTTAAGCTGCTATCTAATTTCAATAATTTTAATAAATCAACAATGGACGTTTTCCAGTTCAGTTTTTCTGCATGGTCAGTCGCCAGATCAGCCAATTGAGCCATCACATCAACTTCAACAGCATTAGCACTTACCACGACAGGTGCAGCACTCACCTCTTCTTCAGGAGGGACTGCCGCTGCTTGCTCAATCACTTCATCAGCGGCGGCACTGCTAATACCGAGTTTTTCAAAAATAGAGCCGAATATACTCATGGTTGTTCCTTATTATGGTTAAATTGTGAAATGTGGATTATACAGGACGCTCAGTACACACACGTTACGATAAGTTAAGCAGATTTATTACCCAGCAAACCACCAAGCCCAAGCAAAGCGGTTTGTAATACGTTACTGTCATCCGAAATTTGACCATTAGGGGTGAGATTATCAATCACCTGCGGAAGTAGAATCGCTAAACCACCGGCTATTTGATCGGTATCCACACCCATTTTTGCCGCAATGTCCTGCACAAAAGAAGAACCCAGTGCGGCTTGAATTTGTTCACTGCTCACAGGCAAATTTTCCCCTGTACTCACCCACGAAGCAGCTTGCTCAGCTAGACCGCCTGCGGATATTTTTTCTATCAAACCGCTCAAGCCACCTGTTTGCTGGTCGCTGATTAATCCAGTAAGGATTCCTAGCAAATTGCCATTTTCATGGGTTTCGCTCGTTATAGCGCCTAAAATTGTGTCAAACATACTCATATTATTCTCCTCTTGTCATGTCATTAGGACTTGTTGATTCACTCTGCATTTAGGGCGAGTTATCATACCGCTTTTTGTTTATCAGCCGATAACATTCATCAATTGGTTCACTACCAGCCCGCATGGAGCTTGCGGAATGCGGGGCTTTTCGTCATGATGTCGCAAATACAGCTTACCGCCTTAAACACATCCCCACGGTTGAAAAAACGTGACCACCATAGAAATAATACAAGCTGATATAACGACCTTAAAGGTTGATGCCATTGTGAATGCTGCCAATAATTCTTTATTGGGCGGCGGCGGTGTTGATGGGGCGATTCATAGAGCGGCGGGCAGTGGTTTGCTTAAGGAATGCAGGACACTGAACGGTTGCGAGACGGGAAAGGCAAAACTAACAGGCGGTTATGATTTACCTGCTCAGTTTGTGATTCACACCGTTGGGGTTATTTGGGCGGGTGGCAGTTATCAGGAAGTGGAGTTGTTAGCGTCTTGTTATCGCGAATGTATGAACATTGCGGCGGCGCGGGGTTTTAAAAGCATTGCGTTTCCTGCCATCAGTTGTGGCGTTTATGGTTATCCGATTGCCCAAGCCTGTGAGATTGCAGTTGTAGAGGTGAAAAAAGCGATTGCAAAAGACAGTAATATTCAAAAAGTGATTTTTGCCTGTTTTAATACTGAAATAGAAAACGTACTCAAGGATGCGTTGGCAAAAAGCAGTGCAATCTAGGGAAAATTTTATGTTATGTGCATCGTGAATAAATATTGCTGAACGAAAAACGCCCCATTAAGGGGCGTTTTTGTTTAAGCGGTAACGCGGCTTAAAAATTACAAGCTGTAATACATATCGTATTCAACAGGATGGGTACTCATACGGATACGAGTGACTTCTTCCATTTTCAATGCAATATAACCATCAATTACGTCGTCAGTGAAAACACCGCCGCGTGTCAAGAATTCACGGTCAACATCTAAAGCGTCTAAGGCTTGGTCAAATGAATGACAAACTTGTGGAATGGCTTTCATTTCTTCAGCAGGTAAGTCATACAAATCTTTATCCATAGCATCGCCAGGATGGATTTTGTTTTGAATACCGTCAAGACCTGCCATCATCATGGCAGAGAATGCCAGATAAGGGTTAGCGGTTGAGTCAGGGAAACGTACTTCGATACGACGACCTTTTGGGTTGTTGACGAAAGGAATACGGATAGACGCTGAACGGTTACGCGCAGAGTAAGCCAACATAACAGGTGCTTCAAAACCAGGTACTAAACGTTTGTAGCTGTTGGTTGATGCGTTGGTGAAGGCGTTTAAGGCTTTAGCGTGTTTGCTGATACCGCCGATGTAATACAACGCAGTTTCAGACAAACCGCCGTATAAATCACCTGTGAACAGGTTGATACCATCTTTGAATAATGATTGATGAACGTGCATACCGCTACCGTTGTCGCCAACTAATGGTTTAGGCATGAAAGTTGCAGTTTTGCCGTAAGCGTGTGCGATGTTGGCAATAACGTATTTCAGTTCTAATACTTCGTCAGCTTTTTTAACTAAAGTGTTAAATTTTACGCCGATTTCACATTGACCTGCTGTTGCTACTTCGTGATGATGAACTTCAGTTTTTTGACCCATTTCTTCCAAGGTTAAGCACATAGCAGAGCGCATATCTTGGAATGAATCAACTGGAGGTACTGGGAAATAACCGCCTTTAACGCCTGGACGGTGTCCAGTGTTGCCGTCTGGGTAGACTTTTTCTGAGTTCCAGCCCGCTTCTTCTGAGTCAACTTTGTAGAAAGAACCTTCCATTGAAGTTCCCCAACGCACGTCATCAAAGATGAAGAATTCGTTTTCAGGGCCGAAGAAGGCTTTGTCTGCAATACCTGTTGATTGTAAGTAGGCTTCTGCACGTTTGGCTAATGAACGGGGATCGCGCTCATAACCTTGCATATTTTTGGGTTCGATAATGTCGCAACGCAAAATCAAGGTGTTGTCATCAAAGAAAGGATCCATGACTGCTGTCGTTGGATCTGGCATTAAAATCATGTCTGATTCGTTGATGTGTTTCCAGCCTGCGACTGAAGAACCATCAAACATATTACCTTCTTCAAAAGTATCTTCGTCAATGCTATGAGCTGGGAATGTAACGTGTTGTTCTTTGCCGCGTGTGTCACAAAAACGAAAATCGACAAATTTTACGTCGTTTTCTTCAATCAGTTTTAATACTTTTGCTATAGACATTTATGTTGTCTCCTAAGATAGTTGTGTCAATGTTTTATACAAACGACTTTAAGATAGCATCTTTTTTGTTGAGTTAGCTACTAAAAAAAATAACGGTGAAAACAGGCGCGGTCTGGTGTTGTTGACGGTTTCCATTTTACGACTGCTTGTTTTTCGTAAGTCAGACCGCTATGCACAATAACAGATCAGCGTGAGATTTTTATGCACCATGTGAGTGCGTTTATTTTGTATGATTGTTGGAAAATAGAGAAATATTGCTTATAAACAACTGTTTTGCCATTAAAACAACGTTTGGCACAGTATCTGCTACACTGTTAGTGATGGTGTGGGCTGACCCCTCCTGATTCATATTTTTTCTCGAAAGGAGCTACCTAATGAAATACTTGTTATTAAATCGCAAAAATCGCATGATTTGTGCTGCTATCGGTAGTCTGTTATCAGCCTCGCTCTATACAGGCAATGTCCACGCGGCAGGCATGATTAAATCATTAACCGATTTCGATGTAAATGAAACCAAGCCATTGAAAGATAATGGTATTGTTATCGGTGGATGGCTAAATGGTGGTATTACTTACAATGCAACTAACCCAACTGACAGATTCAACGGCCCTGTGACTTTTGGTGATCGTGCCAGTGAATTTCAGTTGAATCAATTGAATTTATTTGTACAACGTGCGGTTGTTACCGAAGGCGATAAATGGGATTTCGGCGGACGTTTTGATTTCATGTTCGGTACGGATGCTACCTTTACTCAGGCTTATGGTGTACCTGCTTATGATGTCAATACCTTACAACGGTTGAACCGCAGTAACTGGGATTTACATATGTTGCGCGGTCAAAATCGTTTTTATGATATAGCCTTACCACAAGCCTACGTTGAAGCCTATATTCCTGTCGGTAATGGCTTGAATGTTAAAGCGGGTCATTTTTATACGCCAATCGGTTATGAAACCGTTCCTGCACCTGATAACTTTTTCTACAGCCATGCGTACACTATGCAATATGGCGAACCGTTCACCCATACAGGTATTTTAGGTAATTACACCGTCAACAGTAACGTGTCTGTTATGGGCGGCGTGACTACAGGCAGTGCGACTGGCGGCTGGGATGGCGGCTGGAATAAACAGTTAGGCAATTGGGGCGGTATCGCTGGTGCAACGTGGACAAGTACCGATAAAGGCACATCTGCCAATATTGCGGGTACTTATGGCAAAACATCTGAGAGCAGCAACCAATCATGGGGTTTATACAGCATTGTGTTAAAACACAATATCACTGAGAAAACTCATTTAGTATTGCAACATGATCACGGCTATGCCAATAACGTTGCTTTATCTACTGTCAGAGATGCTGAATGGTACGGTATTAATACGCACCTGACTTATGATGTAAAAGATAATTTATCAGTCGGTTTGCGTGGCGAATGGTTTAGAGATCATGACGGTTTCCGCGTTTGCTCACCTGGTCGTGTTGGTGCAACCACTAATGATGAGGGCGGCGTTGCTGTCAGTACCGCAGCCAGTGGTAATTTCTTAGCAACTTGCCAACCTGCAACTTACTATGCAGTGACCGCAGGAGCTAACTGGAAACCTGTTCCTTGGTTGAATGTACGTCCTAACGTGCGTTATGACTGGAATGATGGCAGAAACCCAGACGGTTCAAACTACAATGTATTTGATGGTGCGAGCAGACAAAGTCAATTTTTGTTCTCTACCGATGCAACGGTTACGTTCTAAACGGTCTTGATGTTAAGCAGATAAAAATACGCCTTCGGGCGTATTTTTTTGTGCGGAGTAAAAAAGTATCAATGACTGCCAGTCCTTTAAAGCATAGCTATCTACACAAATTAACAATGAAAAATAGTATCATAATAGAATGACTAAAAAACACTCACAAACATTGATGCACGCTTGTCCAAACGCTATCAGCAGCTGATTGAAGAATCCTTGAACGCTAATGATGCTTTAA
>JAURYI010000091.1 GCA_030654015.1 Methylococcales bacterium
AACCTCAGGCGGCTTGATACCGACTTATCTGGTTAAACAAGCCACAGGACAGATGCCGAAAGAATTTTTCGGCGAATTTACCTATGCCGGATCACATGATGCTGCCGAAATGGCGGTTAAAAACAAATCCGTTGATGCGGCTGCCGATAACGACATTACTTATGAAAAAATGTTGAAAAAAGGCTTGATTACTAAAGAATCTAATCGGGTGTTGTTATATTCCGATCCGCTACCCGGTTCACCGATGGCTTATCGCAAAGATTTACCCGAAGCCACTAAAGCCAAAATTCGCGATGCTATCCTGAATGCCCATAAAGATATAAAAGTGACGGGGTATGGTGAATTAAACAAATATGACCCTGTTACGCCCGCCGATTACCAAAAAATTCGCGATTTGGTGAGTGAATTGGGATTACTGCGTGACGATATGTTGAAGTAAACGTGTAGGGTAGGCAATGCTTTTCTGCCCACCACATTGATGAATCCAGTGTTTGATGTTGTACATGGTGGGCAAAAAAACCTGCCCACCCTACCGCCCTGAATACTTACACTCACCCAAAGGAAATTCGTTATGGCTTACATTTCTCTAAAAGCTGTGCATAAAACCTACCCCAATGGTTATTGCGCTCTGAAAAACATCAATCTGAACATTGAAGCAGGGCAGTTTATTGCCGTGCTGGGACCTAGCGGCGCGGGTAAATCGACGTTACTTCGTGCTATGAATGCCCTTGATCCCGCGACAGATGGCGAAATCACTATTGATGGCGTGACGTTGAACAAAAAAAACTATCGCAAAATACGCGCCCACGTTGGCATGGTGTTTCAACAGTTTAATCTGGTGGATCGTTTGAACGTGATGACCAATGTGTTGGTCGGTCGTTTGGCGGAACGCAGCTGGCTGAGCAGTTTGTTTTATTTGTTTCCCAAAATGGATTATCAAATTGCCGAGGCGGCATTACGCGAAGTTGATTTGCTCGATAAGGCGTGGAGTCGTGCTGACAAATTATCGGGCGGACAGCAACAGCGCGTCGGTATTGCGCGTGCGTTGGCGCAACAACCCAAGCTGATTCTGGCGGATGAGCCGATTGCCAGTCTTGATCCCAAAGCCAGCGAAGAAGTCTTGAAGCTGCTGCGAAAAATTTGCAGCGAAAAAGGCATTACCATCATTATCAACCTGCATCAGGTCGAATATGCCAAACAATACGCCGACCGTATCATCGCCTTGAATGCAGGCTGGCTGGTATTTGACGGCAGTCCTGAACAATTAACCAAAGCCAAACAGGCTGAAATTTATGGCACGACCATCGAGGAGATACATCATGAACCTGAGTTGGTATTGGCCTACGCCTAATGGCAAGCCGCCCACTATTGCGATATTGAGTATTGTACTGCCGATAGCTGTACTGACATTAACGGCATCGACAGTGGATATATCGTACAACAAAGTATTTTATGCTTTACCACGGATGCTGGATTTTACTCAGAATTTATGGGTTATGCCTGATTGGCAATATTTACCGCAATTAGGTGAAAAAATGCTGGAAACCGTCGAAATGACTTTATTGGCGACTGCATTGGCGGTTGTTATTTCAATGCCGCTGGGCATTTTGGCGGCGAAAAACGCCAGTCCGCATCCGTGGATTTTTCGCATGACCCGCGATTTACTCAGTTTTATTCGCGCATTGCCCGAATTGGTGTGGGCATTGGTGTTTGTGTCGGCGTTAGGACTGGGCGCGTTACCTGGCATTATGGCATTGTCTTTGGTTACAGTGGGTTTTATGGGCAAGTTTATTGCTGAAAGTATAGAAGTGGTTGACTCCAAAGCCATTGAAGGGCTTGAAGCTACAGGTTGCACTAAATTTCAAAGTATTTTGTATGCCATGTTGCCGCAAGCCGTTCCTGATTTTATCGGTTCACTGCTCTATATTCTCGATCACAATTTACGCGCGGCATCCATTCTGGGCTTAGTCGGCGCAGGCGGAATTGGTTATGACATGGTGATGGCAATGCGCTTATTTAATTACGAACGTATCGGCATGATTGCGTTATCTATTTACGCGATAGTGACTTTCTTAGACCGATTGTCTGACGTGTTCCGTCAAAAAGCCATCGGAGGAATCTTAAATGCCCACTAACACGTTGCCACCCAAGCCTAAAAATTTATTTCCCGTTTGGCTGTCGGTTGTATTGGTTTGCTTGTGGTTAATTATCTTGGATTTAGGCGTTGATTTTAAAGCGTTGCTATACGGCGTTGAAGATATGACGGAGTATTTTAGTCGTTACGGTACGCCTAATTTCTCAAACATATCTAGTTATCTAAACCTTATGATGCAGACACTGGTCACGGCATTTTGGGGAACAACACTCGCTTTCATTTCGGCAGCCATTATTGCCCCGTTTGCCGCGCGATCTTTATCGCCTAACGCTTTCACTTATCGAGTTGCCAGAGAATTGCTCAATTTCATGCGGGCGATGCCTGATTTGTTGTTGGCGTTGATATTTGTCAGCTCAATGGGATTAGGGCCGCTACCTGGTGTGTTGGCGTTATCGATTCATACCGCAGGTTTTTTGGGTAAATTTTTTGCGGAAAACATGGAGCGTGTCCCCGCTGGTAAATATGAAGCCTTGTCAGCGGTTGGTGCGGGTTTCACGCAAAAGATTGTGTTTGCCGCGTGGCCTTCGATGCTCAGAGAAGCGGTCGGCAACACTTTGTATATTTTTGACCGCAATGTGCGAATGGCGGCGGTATTGGGGTTGGTCGGCGCGGGCGGCATCGGTTTAGAGCTGCACGATGCGTTGCGACTCTTTAAATACAATCAGGCTTCTGCCTTAATCATCATCATTTTAATCACCATTGTGGTGATTGATAACGTGTCATCTTGGATTAGAAAGGTTTTGAACTAATGAATATCCCACGACGTGACTGGTCTAAGGCGATTGCCACCCAGTCAACACAACAAATCACCGCCATCCTTAATGTGATAGCGCAAAATTGGACAATTACGCCTGTGCAGTTGCCGCAAACAGGTTTGGCGATGCTGAAATTACGCGACAGTGCGTTTAACGATCCGTACTTTTTAGGCGAAATTCCACTGGCAAGTGCGTGGGTAACGATTCGTACTGAAGATAATTTGGATTATCAAGGCGCGGCGCAATTGATGGATGATGATCAGGGGAAAATTGAAGCCTTGGCCGTGTGCGACGCGATATTGACACACCAACTTACAGGCTGGCTCGCGCTGTATAAATTGGTTGAAATCGGCATGGCGGAATTAACGAAAGAACAACAGTTACGCAATGCACTATTAGCCAAAACGCGGGTGGATTTTGCCTTACTTACCGCAACGGAGCAGGACGATGATTGATTTAATTTGGCACGCTGAATTTCAACAGACTGTTTTTCGCTGTGTGGTTGAGGCGTTTTCCAGACCCGCGCAAATTAACGTCTTACCCGAATGTGAACACCACGCGGCGATTGCAGTATTGGCAACGCTCGTTGATGGTGAAAGTAGTTTAGCCGACCCGCATCAGCAACTCGACAACACACATTGGCTACGATTACAGGTTAAACCCACTGCGACAGAATCTGCGGCATTTATTCTGTGTCAAGGTTCACGAACCGTTGATTTTGAACCGAATTTAGGCACGTTAGTCAGTCCAGAAAAAGGCGCGACGCTCGTTATCATCATCGACGACATCAACGGTGGGGATAGGACTTATCAATTTTCAGGCGTAGGCATGGAAACGCCTGTGCTGATTGCGCCGCAAGGTTTGCACGTTTCTTGGTTCAAACAACGTGCAAATTGGAACAGCGCGTTTCCGTTAGGCATCGATATGTTATTGGCAACGAAGGACGGTATTTTGGCATTGCCGAGAACCACGCAAATCAAGGAGATTAACTAATGGGTTATGTAGCGATTAAAGGCGGTGGACGCGCTATTGAAGGTGCGGCTGATGCGCTGGAATTATTACGCACGCAGCAAGGTGAATCGGGGCAACCGCTAGACATCGAAACCATCGAAAAGCAGTTGTATTTTTTGCATAGTCGGATTATTTCAGAAGGCGGTTTGTATCATCCAAAACTGGCGGCTCTGGCGATTAAACAAAGTTTAGGCGATACCTTGGAAGCAAGTTTTGCGTTACGCGCTTATCGTTCGACGAAACCTCGATTGCTGGAAACGCCTGAACATGACACGACTAATATGCGTTTAGTCAGGCGTATTTCGGCTTCATTCAAAGATATTCCAGGTGGTCAAATGCTAGGGCCGACCACCGATTACGCGCTACGTTTGTTACGCATGGAATTGCTGAATGAAAGCCCCGCACAGTTTCAAAACATCGCTAAAACCTTGTTTGCAAATTTGCCAACGCAAACTATCCCTGATTCATTTCCGAAAGTATTGGACAGCTTACGCGCTGAGGGATTGTTGCCTAAAGTGAATCAAGCCGCGCGTGAACAACCGTTTGATATTACCCGCGAACCGTTAGTTTTTCCTGTGTCACGTTCGGCAGCGTTAGCCACAATGGCTCGCGGTGAAACGGGTTCGTTACTGGCGATTGCTTACTCGAATATGCGCGGTTATGGCGATGTGCATCCAACGGTTGCAGAATTGCGGGTTGGTTATTTGCCCATCATGTTACCGCATCCGATAACGGGTGAATTGACTGAAGTGGGGGAAGTATTGATGACGGAATGCGAAGTGGTGGCGATGTATCAAGATAACGATAACAAAAATGCGATTCCGACTTTTACCTTAGGTTATGGCGCGTGTTTTGGACACAATGAAGTGAAAGCGATTTCAATGGCAATTCTGGACAGGGCTTTGCAAAAAGGTATGAAAGACGGTGCAGAAAATCCCTCCGAAGACCCCGAATTTGTATTGCTGCACGTTGACGGTATTGATTCAATGGGTTTTGCCTCGCACTACAAAATGCCGCATTACGTCACATTCCAATCGGACATGGACAGATTGCGAACTACGCAACAAAAACAGGAGGCTAGTCATGAGTAACGGTATCAATTTCGCCTTTTTGGATGAATACGCGAAACGTGAAATCCGCCGTAGCGTTATCAAAGCCATTTGCATTCCAGGTTATCAAGTGCCGTATTCGTCGCGCGAAATGCCAATGGGACGCGGGTTTGGCACAGGCGGTTTGCAATTAACACTCGCGCTAATCGGTGCAAACGACAGCTTGAAAGTCATCGACCAAGGTTCGGATGATTCGGTGAATGCGGTGAATTTACGCAAATTCGTTGAAATGACTTGCCCAGGTATCGACACCACCACGCGCTTGCAAGAAGCCACGCTGATTCAATCGCGTCATCGTATTCCTGAAAATTCGCTACGCGCTGATCAAATACTGGTGCTACAAGTGCCTTATCCTGACGCGCTAGTGATTGTCGAACCGAGTGAGGACAAACGTAAAATTATGCACAGTGAAGCGGATTATTCGCGGTTGTTGGTGAAATTGTACGAGGACATCGTTAAATTTGACGAAATTACCATTTCGCACCGTTATCCGACACGCATCAACGGGCATTACATCATCGATCCATCACCGATTCCGCGCTATGACGTACCTAAATTGCACAATTCTAACGCCTTGATTTTATTCGGTGCAGGACGTGAGAAAAAAATCTATGCCGTACCGCCGCATTGCTCCGCTGAACCGTTAGCGTTTGATGACGTACCGTTTCGCGTTGAAAATTTTACCGATAGTCACGGTGAACGCAGAGCGTGCAAACAATGTGGCTCACGCGAGAGCTTTTTGGATGAATTTATCGATGAACAAGGCGAACGAGTTTATCAATGTTCAGACAGCGATTATTGCGAACAGCAACAGGAGTTAGCGCGTGGATAAAATTTTAGAAGTCAAAGGCTTGTCGCAAGTCTATGGAAAAGGTTGTGATTTATGTTTCACCAGTACGGGCGCAGAGTTTGAAACCAATATCTGCCCACATTGCGGCAGTATCGTCGCGTTGCATGATTTGAGTTTTGATTTATACAAAGGTGAAATTTTAGGGATTATGGGCGAATCGGGTAGCGGTAAATCCACGGCGGTTAAATGCCTGTATTTTGATCAAATGCCTTATAGCGGCAGTGCGATTTTTTTTGATGATACCGAGCAAAAACAGCTATTCAATCTTAATCCCGCGCAACGCCGTAGCTTGCGGAATCACCGTTTTGGCATGGTTTATCAAAATCCAAATCTTGGGCTGAATTTTGATATTTCGGCAGGCGGCAATATCGCGGAACGGTTATTGATGAGCCAAGTGATGAATTACAGCGAAATTCGAGAACGGGCGCGTGAATTGTTGGCGCGAACCGAAGTATTGACCGCGCGAATGGACGAATTGCCGAAAAATTTTTCGGGCGGGATGCAGCAACGGGTACAAATTGCCAAAGCACTTGCCACTCGTCCGCCGTTATTACTTTTAGATGAAGTCACGACAGGATTGGATTTATCGGTGCAGGCAAAAATTCTGGATTTGATTTTGGAAATTCAATCAGAACTGAACACGGCAATGATTGTCGTCACGCATGATTTAGGCGTAATTCGACTTTTAGCAGGACGCACGTTAGTCATGAAATACGGGCGTGTCATTGAAAGCGGTTTAACGGATCAGATTCTCGAAGACCCGCAACACGCTTATACCCAACAATTAGTCGCTTCGGCACTATAAGGAGCAGATGATGACTAGCAAAGCATTATTAACCGTCGAAAATTTGTCTAAAACGTTTTTTCTACACGAACAAAACAAAGTCATTCCCTCGTCTTCACACGTTAATCTGTCGGTGTATTCAGGAAAATTGACCGCGTTAATCGGGGCGACTGGCGTGGGTAAATCATCGGTGTTGAAAAGCATTTATCGCACTTATTTACCGAGCAGTGGGCGGCTGTTATACGAAACGGCAACAGGTGAAATTCTTGATTTAGCGCGAGCGTTAGAACATCGAATTTTGGAATTACGCCGCGAAGAAATCGGTTTCGTGACGCAATTTCTACACACTCTGCCACGGCAAAAAACCCTTGATGTCGTGGCGATGCCTTTATATCGACAAGGCGTTGATAAACAGGAAGGACGAGCGCGAGCGGCGGAATTATTGGCAGAACTCAATATCCCCGAACGCTTATGGGAAGTGCCACCTGCCACATTTTCGGGCGGTGAAAAACAACGAGTCAATTTGGCGCGTGGTCTGATTGCCTCGCCACGATTGTTGTTGCTGGACGAACCCACAGCGAGTTTGGACGCAAAAACCACCGACCGTGTCGTAGCGTTGATTCAGCGTAAAAAAGAACAAGGTGTCGGAATGTTGGCGATTTTTCACCATGCGGATTTGGTGACGCGCATGGCGGATGATGTCGTCGAATTAAACGTGCCTATTTTGGAGAAATCATGAAATATCTACTCACTAATGCACGTTTAGTGCTAACCGATGGCGTGCTTGAACACGCTTCTTTGTTAATCGAAAACGGAAAAATTGCCGCCATTAACCCAAGCGAATCAGACGCTGAACAAAAAATTGATTTAGGCAATCGTTACTTGCTTGCGGGATTGATTGATCTTCATGCCGATGCACTTGAAAAAGACATTGAACCGCGCCCAAATGTGCATTTTCCGTTGGAATTTGCGATTGCTCAAGCGGATAAACGCAATGCGGCGGCGGGGATTACTACCGTGTTTCATTCGCTGTCATTTGCGAATGCGGAATTGGGTTTGCGTAATAATACGATGGCGGCGGATATTGTTCGCGCCCTTCACGCCTTTAACGGTAAAGGGCTGGTTGATAATCGTGTCCATACGCGCTACGAAATTACTGACCCGACGGCATTTTCTGTGTTGCTTGAATTGCTCCACGAAGACGCAGTGCATTTACTGTCAATCATGGATCATACGCCTGGGCAAGGGCAGTTTAAGGATATGCGCGCCTATCAGGACTACTTGCAAAAAAGCTATCAAAAATCTGCCGCCGAAACGCAAGCACTTGTCGATGATAAATTAGCGCAAGCCGAAGCGGCGCAAATTCGCGTCAGAGAATTGATTAAATACGCACACAGCAAAAAGGTTCACGTCGCCAGCCATGATGATGATTGCCCTGAAAAAATCGCTGAAATTAAAGGTTTAGGCGTTCATATCAGCGAATTCCCTATCAATCTGGAAACGGCTCGTTGTGCCATTGAACAAGGCATGAGTACCATTATGGGTGCGCCAAATATCTTGCGCGGTAAAAGTCAAAGCGGCTCAATGAAAGCCCAAGATGCGATTGAACACGGTGTCGCAACGTGTTTGTGTTCGGATTACACGCCAGCGAGTTTATTAACAGCGGTGTTTTTGCTCGAACAGCGTGGCGTATTGAGCTTGTCAGAGGCGGCAAAATTGGTCAATTTGCATCCCGCTCAGGCATTAGGATTGAGCGATCGTGGTGAAATTGCTATCGGCAAAAGGGCGGACTTGTGTTGTGTTGATTTTGTCGATTCGTATCCACAAACGCGCCAAACGTGGGTGAATGGTAAGCTGGTTTATCAAGCCTTATATGGAGATGTTTAAAATGCCTCAAGGTCAATTGTTTTATGTCATCGGTCCTTCGGGTTCGGGCAAAGATACGTTAATGCAATATGCACGCAGTAAACTCAGTGAACGTGAAAAAATTATTTTTGCACACCGATACATCACACGAAAACCTGAATTGGTTGGTGAAAACCATATTTATTTGAGCGAAGCAGAATTTGCTGCCAAGGAAAGACAGGATTTTTTTGCTATGCAATGGGACAGTCACGAATTGCGCTACGGGATTGGCAAAGAAATCAATTTTTGGTTGGCACAAGGCTTTAATGTCGTCATTAACGGTTCGCGTGAGTATTTGCCCATCGTGTTAGAAAAAGAACCTCAAATACGGGTGATTTTAGTCCGAACCGCCAATGATGTTTTGCGTGAAAGGCTTAAAAATAGACAACGTGAAACAGCGGATGAAATTGAAAAACGCTTAGAACGCGCCACATTGTTCAATCGCATCAATCATCCTAACGTGACATTGCTGGATAATAACGGCAGTCTTGAGGAAAGTGGCGCGGCGTTTATTGCATTGCTGATGCAAGATAAAAACAGTCATGACTTGGTTTCTTAATCAAAACGAAAAAATGACGATTCAATTTTTAGGTACAGGTAACGCGGCGGGTGTGCCTGTTCACGGTTGTGATTGTCGTGTTTGTATTCAAGCCACTTTTAATACGGATTTAAGACGCGAACCTTGCAGCGCGTTATTAGAAATTGGACAACACAAAATTCTGCTTGATGCAGGGTTGCCTGATTTAAAAGACCGATTCCCGAATGGCACACTGCACAGCATTTTATTGACCCATTATCATCCCGATCACGTTCAAGGTTTATTTCCATTGCGTTGGGGCGCTGGAAAAATGTTGCCTGTCTATGCGCCAGATGATGAAGATGGTTGCAGCGATTTATTTAAAAATCACGGCATTCTTGATTTCATTAAACTCGAACCGTTTCAAACTTTCGAGTTAGCAGGAATGAAAGTTACGCCCGTGCCGTTGGTGCATTCTAAAAAAACCTTGGGTTATTGTTTTGAACATAGTTCGGGCAAATTAGCCTATTTAACAGACACTATCGGGTTGCCAAAAAAAACGGAGGCTTTTCTACAAGATTGGCAGCCTGATTTAATGGTGCTGGATTGTTCATTTCCGCCGATGGATAATCCGAAAAATCACAATGATTTAAATTTGGCTCTTGAGATTTATAAGGCAATTAAACCAAAAAAAATGCTACTCACACATATTGGTCATGAATTGGATAACTGGCTTAACGAACACAACGGTGATTTGCCAGATGCAGTTGGGATAGCTAACGATAAAGCGTTGGCAAAAATCATTTGTATCGCAGAATAATCAAGTTAATCTCATGTCGGGCAAGCTCATTGAATCATCAAAAATATAAGGTGCTTTAGTTTCTCAAATTGTAATGAGGTTGTTTTTCTTTATCCCGAACTCAGGTTATATAGTTCAGCCTTAATCACTTGATTAGCCTCTTTTTAACGCCTTAAGTTCAGTATTTTTCTGTTTGCCTTTTGACAAGCTCACCAGAAACGGCATAATCATGTAATGCCATTATTTGCACTGAATTGAACAAGAAATTTGATTTATTGCACCAAAAAAGTACATTTCCAGCTGAATTTAAAACCCGCACACACTGATTACTGCACACGGGTCGATTAATAATGATTTTTACGGGTTGTTCATTTACACTGGTTACACATTCAAATCAGGTCATTCACTACACTCCCGCTACACCTGATTGCTTAATTAATCGGATTTTTCTTATGAAACAGCTCACGCCCGAAGGGCAGCAAATAATTAACAACATCGCGCAACGTTATCATTTCAGCCCTGATGCGGTATTCAGTATGTTGTTATCGGTCATTAACGGCAACGGTTCGATGGCACAGTTTAACCACCCTGAATTTGGCGGTTCGGGGCAATGGATGCGCGGCGGCATGATTATGTTGGGCGATATGTTCAACAACGGCTTAAAAAACAGCGTCGGTAACTTATGTCAGGAACTTGCCAATCTGATTGCCAATCAACCGAATCTTGTTCAAAGCGGCAGTTTTCAATCACAAAGCCAAGGCAATCAGCAACAAAGCAACTTCGGCGGCAACCATAATTCAGGAACGGCGAGTTCAGTGAGTTTATTTGTGCCGCCGCCTGCGGGCAGTTCTGGCAATTGGTGGCCTGCGGGTTTGCAATTTCCCAACAGCACGGGGGCGCAAAATAATATGCGTTATGCGTATTTTGCCACCATTCGGCGACTGGCTATCGAAGCCAATGGACGGGTAACGCTCTATGATACGCTAGATCATCAAATCGGCGGCTTTTCTCAACAACAATCGGTCGGCGGTTCGATTACCTTTACCAGTCAATACGGGCTGGTCGATGTAAATACCCTGCCTGTTATTTCCATCGACAATGTACCCGTGCAAACGCCGAATCAACAGCAACCCACCCCCGCTGTTCACTCCAGTCCTGTTAATACAAATGGAATCAGTCAAGAAGCGGATATTTTTGCGGCTCTGGAAAAATTAGCTGTGCTGAAAGATAAAGGCATATTGACCGATAGCGAATACAGCACCAAAAAAGCAGAATTGCTTGCCAGATTATAGTCATCTAGGTAGTGTATTAAATCTGTTGTTTTATGACTGCCAGTCCTTCAAGGCATAGCTATCTACACAAATTAACAATGAAAAATAGTATCATAATAGAATGACTAAAAAACACTCACAAACATTGATGCACGCTTGTCCAAACGCTATC
>JAURYI010000097.1 GCA_030654015.1 Methylococcales bacterium
GATTATTAAGATAATCCGCGCCTGAACTTGGCTGGGTGACTTTTTCTACAGGTTTCGGTGGCGGCGGTGCAGGTGGTGCGATGACTGGTGCTGAAGTCACGGGAGCTTCAACAGCTGTGTGCGACACCGGTATTGGAGTCGGCTCAACCAGCTTAGGTGCGGGTTTTGGTTTAATCTTCGGTGTAGGCGGCTTGTTTAGCGCGACCACTTTAGGTGGTGGCGGTGGTAGCTGCTGTTTCACCACGGGCGGTGGCGGCACAATTGGCTTAGGCTTGGGTTGTACAAAAGAAATCTGTACTTTAGGCGGAATTTTGACTGGCTCAATCAACTGTTCTTGTTCAATCGGCAAGCGTTTAAAGAAATCAACCGCCGCAGAATGAATAAATAGCGAAAGAACACCAATCACCAGATAATCAATCGCTCGGCTGTCGCGATAATTAAGGTCTTGATTAAAATGTCCTAAAGCGAGAGTAGAGGCGGCTCTAGGTAAATTGCCAAACAATTTCTCTGTCGCTGAATGAATGTGAAATACCTCTGCCTTTTTTCTTTCTGGCTTACGGGTCACTGTTTCAGACGTATCAAATGCTATTAAGGGGGTGCTCATGCTCTAAAACTCCTGTTTCTAAAAAACAAACCAACTCTGTCTTGATTAACGTATCAACGGTGCTTTAAGTAAATACGATTGTTTTATATAAAGCATGAGCTATGCCATAACTGATTTAAATACCCTTATTTTTGATAAAATAAATATAAGACGCTGATTTTAAATAACTTTAATTATGAGAAATACTTGGAAAACAGCGTGATTTTTACCGTTGTATACAAAGCCAGCTGTTTGTTGAGCATCACTTCTGCGGGGCTTCTGCTTCTGTGGTGTTCTCTGAGCAACAGTTTGTGGTGAATACTAAATGCCCCTGAAAAGCACAAAATTTTTGTGGCGGACAATTCATAAAAATAAACCTGCGAGCAACTGTGTTAAAAATCAAGCTAAATCTGGAAAATTTGGATGCCATTCAGACTGATGTTTAACCATTGAATTCAGGGTAATCAGCAGTTTTCTCATGCAGGCGGTGAGGGCGACTTTTTTGGGTTTACCG
>JAURYI010000098.1 GCA_030654015.1 Methylococcales bacterium
AAACACGACAACAGCGGCGTGATGGTGTTTCAAGACCCGCAGATTCAAGGGTTAAAGCTAGAATTGAAGCTGTTAGAAAATCGCTTGAATGCGTTGACCGATACCCAAGCGGACTTGGAGCGGCAAATCAACGAATTCAACAGCGAGTATATGCGGCGTTTAGGTAGTTTGATTGAAGCGATTTTGAAAAAACGCGCCCAATTGTGTAGTCATGACACTGCCGAACAGCAAGAAGCCCAACAGGATTATGAGAACTTTAAACAGAGTTATCAGCAACAAATCAAGGACACGCCGCAGACTTTAACGCCAGAACAGCAACAGCAACTCAAAGCCGCGTACCGCAAAGCCAGCCGTTTATGTCATCCTGATAAACTCGCCGATGAATTTAAAGCCCAAGGCACAGAATTTTTTAAAGCCCTCAATGAAGCGTATCGCCGCCAAGATTTACAGCGCGTTCTGGAGATTTTGCACTCGCTAGAAACGGGCGCGACTTTAAGCACAGCCTCCGATAGCATTACCGACAAAGCGATATTACAAAGCAAAATCGCCGCTTTACGCGAACGCATTGCCGCGTTAGAAGCCGATATACAACGTCTGCAAGCCGATGAAACCTATCTGTGTATGCAGACTATTACCAGTAAAGATGATTATTTTGCTGAACTAGAGCAAGGCTTACAGGCTGAACTGGCGGCATTGATAGCCGCGTAAGATTGGCTCTTGTTAAGACGTATTGCAGCCGCCGACTCACTGCCCACAGTTAAAGCGGGATGAAATATTGGATGGGAAACACACATTTCACCCCGCTGGGGCTTGGTTATGTTTATATTGTGTTGCTACAACCATTTCACCGCTACGCGGTTACGACCCGTCAGGCTTAACTGTGGGCGGTGAGCCGCCGACTGCTATAGAACTCATAAACACAGCGAGTAGCCAGAACGCCCCGCTTTCAATACATAGCAACGCCCATCGGCTTCATGAAAATAAGGTCTTAGGCGATATGCCGAGACCTTTTTTATTGCCTGTTGCTTATCATTTTAGTTTTCAAATTGCCGCCTGAGAATTAAACTGGGTCTATTTAGTCATTCCACAGGAAAATCCATGACCAATTTTGCTTTAACTGCTATTTCACCGATTGATGGTCGCTATGCCGACAAGGTGGAGGCATTGCGCCCTATTTTCAGTGAATACGGGCTGATTCGTTTTCGTGTACTGGTTGAAGTGCGCTGGTTACAGGCATTAGCCGCGCATCCCTTAATTCCAGAAGTCGCGCCGTTCAGTGCTGAGGCAACGCTGTTGCTGAATAATATTGTGGATAACTTTTCCACTGTTGATGCTGAGCGCGTCAAAGTGATTGAAAAAACCACTAATCATGATGTGAAAGCGGTCGAATATTTGCTGAAAGAAAAAATTGCGGGTTGTGCGGAACTGGAACAGGTCAGTGAGTTTATTCATTTTGCCTGTACGTCAGAAGATATAAATAATCTGTCTTATGCGTTGATGTTGCAAGCGGGACGTATCGTCATCGGCGGGCAGATGGATGAGTGTATCGCCGCGCTGAAAAAAATCGCCTTAGAAACCGCCGCACAACCGATGTTGTCACGCACCCACGGACAATCCGCGACACCGACCACGGTCGGCAAAGAATTTGCCAATGTGGTGGCGCGTTTGTCACGGCAAAAACAGCAACTGGATACGGTGGCGTTGTTGGGTAAAATCAATGGCGCGGTGGGCAATTATAATGCTCACGCGGTGGCGTATCCTGATGTCGATTGGGCTGAATTTGCCCAGTGTTTTGTGGAATCGTTGGGTTTGCAATGGAATCCGTACACTATTCAGATTGAACCGCATGATTATATTGCGGAATTTTTCCACGCGCTGTCACGCTTTAATACTATTTTGCTGGATTTTGACCGTGATATTTGGGGTTATATTTCACTGGGTTATTTCAAACAGCGCACGATTGCGGGTGAAGTCGGTTCATCCACCATGCCGCACAAAGTCAATCCGATTGATTTTGAAAACTCCGAAGGCAATCTGGGCATTGCCAATGCGATGTTCGGCTTTCTGGCAGAAAAATTGCCCGTATCACGCTGGCAACGCGATTTAACCGATTCGACGGTGTTGCGTAATATCGGGGTCGGTATCGCTCATACCAGTATCGCGATTCAAGCCAGTTTGAAAGGTATTTCTAAATTGCAGATTAATGTCGATGCGATTGATGCGGATTTAAACGCCAATTGGGAGGTGCTGGCAGAGCCGATTCAAACGGTCATGCGTCGTTACGGTGTGGAAAAACCCTATGAAAAGTTGAAAGAATTGACCAGAGGGCAACGTATTTCACCTGACCAATTGTGGGTTTTTATTGAGAAACTGGAAATTCCAGAAGACGCTAAAGTGGCGTTATTAGCGTTGACACCCGCTAATTACACGGGTTATGCGGAAAAATTAGCCAAGGATATTTAAGGCACTCTCTCGTTCACACGCGCCTGCGTGGGAATGCAGTAGAGACGCGCCGCGTCTCGCACCGCAGCGCGGTGCAACGGCATTCCCACGCGGCGCGTGGGAACGAGAAACTCCGCGCGTGGGAACGAGGAAATTACACCGCAACATCTCTACGCGCCGCAAAACACAGCGCAATCATCACCGTAAACCAATGCCCTTCGGTATGATCCAGCAACGGCGAATTAAATAAACTGGTCACAATTAAAGTGACTAACAAACCTTGTGCCAACCATTTATCGTGTTCAGGCAGGGTTTTTGCGTAAACCGCCTGACTGCCTAAAAATCCCAGATAAAACAATAAGCCTACCGCACCCAACTGTACGCCTATCAAAAGAAATTCATTGTGCGGGTTGAAAGATTCCTTACCAGAAACCCGCTGATAGGCTTTAGTGTAATTGCCTGTGCCTTGCCCGAATAGCGGTTTTTCAGCGATTAATTGAGCGGAATATTGCCAGAAGTTGAAGCGTTCACCCATCGAATACTCGCCTTCTTGTGAGTGTCCTTGCAGGCGCGATTCCAGCGTGGCAACGCCCTCTTTTATGCGCGTGGCTTTATCGGAAAAAGTAAGAAAGCCGCCAATCAACACCGCCATTACCAAAACCGCAAGCAACAGACCTTTTTTACTCAGGCGTTGCACGGCAAATACCAAACTCAAGCAGACAAAAATCAGCTGTCCTGTGCGTCCTGCACTGACAAAAAACAGGTTGTATAAACACAGTAATAAGGTCGCCAAGCACAGCATTTGCAATTCCTGCCTAGTATCAAATACTTTGTGCATGACAAAAAATGCAAAGAATGCGATCACAATGCCGTGGGTAATATAGCTTTTAAAATACGGTAGACATTGCGCTTCGACACAAAATACTTGGATGCTCATCAGTTGCGAGCCTAACAGCGTGACGATTGAGGCAATAATAAAGGCATTCCACACCCAGCGACGATAACGCGCCTCAGCTAACAACGGCAGTATCAGCGGCAGGAACAATAACTCCCGATATTTTTTCAGCATCCCAACAGAATCACTGCTGGTGGCATCGCCATAACTGGCACCGATAATAAAACAGCCGAACAGCAACAGCGACCACAGCGCGACGGGACAGTTTTTTAAGGTGCGGGGCAAGTGTTTGTATTGCCCTGACGCTATCCATAACATCGCCACCACGACGGAAAAGGCAATCGCCAACGCGGTAGAAAAATAAATGCTGACCAGCAACAACGCCACGCAGAAGCCGCCGACTTCATTGACCGTAATCTGTGTTTTCGCCCATTCGGTTATTTTCATCGGTGTGCTATTCCTGCATTAAAAAATCGGTAACGCGGCTGATAAACAGCGCGGGCTGTTGAACGTGCAGCCAATGCCCTGCGTTTTCTACAATGCTTAAACGGGCGTGGGGAAATAACGGCTTCATGTCTTCGGCGGTCACATAATTAGACTGCTCACCTGCAATAAACAACGCTTTGCCTGTAAAGGGCGCGACAGTATCGGTCTCAGGGAAGGCAATAATCGCGGGTGCGGCATGGCGGAAAATATCCAGATTGACGCGCCATTGATACGCGCCATTTTCTAACACTAAATTCTGTAATAAAAACTGCCGATAACTCAGTTCTGGTATCGCGGGAGCTAAAAATTCATCTGCCTGTTTACGGTTGCTGATTTGGGTTAAAGGCAGAGCCTGTAACGCGCTAATCAGCTTGTTAAAGCAATGGGTATAACTGACGGGGGCAATATCGGCAATAACCAATTTATGCACTCTATCAGGGTGATGAAGTGCGAACCACATCGCCACTTTGCCGCCCATGCTGTGACCCAACAGACTGACTTTGGTTAAATTTTGCTGTTCGATAAATGCCAGTACATCTGCCGCCATTGTCGGGTAATCCATCACGGGATGATGAAACGACGCGCCGTGATTGCGTTGGTCGAGGACATAGACATGGAAATGTGCCGCCAGTTTTTCGGCAACCGTGCGCCAGTTACGCGCCGATGCAAAAAAGCCGTGCAGGATAATCAGCGGCGGATGCTTGGCATCGCCGAATGCTTCAAAGACTAACTTCATTATGTTTAATGCCCTGATGTGACGACTGCCCGTCGTCGTGTGTTTCGATTAAGACTTGCGAGGTTTTAAAAACCTCGCAGGTCTTGCCGATATTAAGCAAACGCAAATAGCGCGCCCATTACACCGCCGAACACGCCGCCCCACACCACCAGCCAGCCCAGATGTTCGCTGATAATGAGTTGCACCATTTCTTTGACCAGTTGCGGGGTTAATTCGCTCAGGCGTTTATCAATCACGGTTTCAATTTTACTGACTATATCTTCGCCGATTTTATGGGCATTTAAACCGTGTTGTAACGCGCTTTTAAACGCTTCCGATTCGGTCATATCCTGCAAGGTCACGCGCATTTTTTCGGTGAACGGTTCTTTTAACGGTACTAAGGCTTCTGTGCCGCCCATCATCATTAACATCCCGCCGAATGACGATTCCATGATGGACGATACCAAGCCTTCATAAATTTTGTCGTAATCAACCGCATCCAATAAGGGCTGTAAATTTAACAGTTTGCCGCCTTGTTGTTCTTCGGTTTCGATAAATTGCTCGATGTTTTGCGTGGTGAAAAACTGTTCCATCATCAGTTGTTTAATCGAGGCTTTAAATTCTTCAAAGCGGTCAGGTATTACGCCTGAGCCGTATAAATACGGCACTTTTTCAAACAGCATATAAATCGCCAGCCAATTGGTAATCGCGCCCGATAAGGCGAAAAAACCAACGGATTTAATAAAGGAAACTTCGGACGCGATGCCAACGATAATAATGGCAACAGCGGTGACATTGGTGAGAACACTTTTATTGAATGGTTTTTGCATTGTTTTTATGAAAAGTAATACGTCGTTGAAAGTTCAAAGCCTTACATTTTAAAACACGCGCTTGTAAAATGCTGGGATATTCATACATCTTTGTTGGTAGTGATTAAATCTGTCGTGCCGCAATGGAATCAAAACTCATGAGTTTTGACTCCGCTACTCCATTATCACCTTGTTTTTCCTCCATACGCTTAAACTGGCTTTAAGAGAGCCGCTTTATACTTAACTTTCCGTTTTTAGTTATTGCTGAATTAATGAACATTATCTCGCTTCCTGTTGTGCCTGACTTATTCTGGTGGGCAAAAAAAACTGCCCACCCAACATTGTTATTACTGATGATACTCTGCGCAAACACTGTTTTTGCAGACACGCCTGAACTACCGCCAGAGCCGACGAACTACAGTGCAGGACAAGAAATCAGCAAAGACAGCTTGCAGGCGAAAATTGACGCAATGACGGATCGAAAAGGCTTGGATGAGGCAGTAAAATCCAGATTAATCGCTATTTATCAATCCGCACAAGACGAATTAACCAATACTCAATTGTTTAATGAGCGCACGACTGCGTTTAAAAATACCATTCAACAAGCACCTGACCTGAACAAAAAATTACAAAAAGACATAGATCAGGCATCGGAAGCACAACCTAAGCCCGATGAAGGTCAATTTACCAAAATTCCCATTGAAGAACTGACGCAACGACTGGTCATTGAGCAGGACAAAGCCAAGCAACTGGATGATCAGATCAGCAAACTGAGCAATGAATTATCAGAAGAACAAAATAATCGACCCAATCTTATTCGTCAGGAAAAACTCACTGCCAAGCAGGAACTGGATAATGCCAACAAAGATATAAAAGTAACCAGCGATGCCGATGCGGATTCCAGATTGGAAATGGATGCCCAGCAAATTTATCTAAAAACCCAGATTGATGCTAAAACGGCTAAATTGAATATGCTGGATGCCGAAACCCTGAGTTATGCGGCAAGATTGGGCTTACTGAAAGCACGCTTGCAACTGCTCTCTCTGCAAAAAGGCGCGATTAGTCCCGTTATCGCTACCATAGAAAAAGTGTTGAACGACCTGCAACAACAAGAAGAAAAAGACAGACAGACCGCACTCAGTCAGGCAGAAAAAGAATTAGCGGGCAAGCCTCCTGTGATTCAGGAAGTGACGCGAGAAAACATTCAATACAATCTGCAATTACAAACCCTGAACAGCAAAACCAACCATTACAACGACGAAAAAAATACCGCCGATAAACAAATCAATGATATTGATGCCAATTTCAGCAGTGCGGCAAAGAAAATTGATTTAGCGAGTTTAAGTCCGCCGCTCGGTAAAATTCTGCATGAACAGCGGCGCAACTTATTGAATCAGGATAAATTTATCACCCAGTCGGAATTTATTCAGACCGAAACCGCCACGACCAATCTGGCGCAGTTAGCCGTTGAAGACAAGCTCAAGCAACTCGACGATATTGATGCCTATTTGCAGCAACAAATGGACACCCAAGTCGATAAAAAGCTGCCCAAGCAAGAGCGCATGAGAACACAGGCTGAATTGCGGGTACTGTTGAATTATCAGGTGGAATTGCTCAACAAGTTATCAGTGGCGTACAACACTTATCTGCGTACTCTGGGGGATTATGATTTTGTCAGGCAACAACGCCACAGCAAAATAGAAAAATTCGCCCTGTATCTGGATGAACGTTTGTTGTGGGTGCGCAGTTCTGAGCTTGCCTTCGCTGATAACTTTTTCAGCGATTTATATCGCTCGACTCGATGGATGATCTCACCGCGCAACTGGGCAAGTGTATTGAAAAACGCGCTCTACATCCCGCTTAAAAGCCCCTTTTTGACGCTGTTCGCCCTCGTCAATATCGGTCTGTTAATCATGGCGAAAAACTGGGCAAAGCGGCAACTGGTACTGACCTCTGCCAAGGTCGGCAAATTTTATACCGACAGCTTTTATTACACGCTGGAAGCCCTGTTTTACACCTTTATCTTAGTTGCCCCCTTACCGCTGATTACCGCGTATATCGGCTGGTTTTTGAGTAACGTCCCCAGCGGTAACTTTACTCAGGCGGTCGGTGTGGGCTTGAATCGGGTTGCATTGTCATTGTTTTTCATGCAGTTCTTTTATCGGTTGTTTGAACCCGCAGGCATCATGCGTAAACATTTTCAATGGCAGGAAAGCACTGCTGCCTTAATGCGCAAACAACTCAAATGGATACGTTTTGCAGTGATTCCGTTCGGCTTTATTATCAAAACGACGCTCGTTTCTGGAGTGCCTGTTTATAGCGATAGTTTAGGACGTTTTGCGCTGAACATGAGCGTGCTTTCCGTGGTGGTATTTTTAACCAATCTGTTTCATCCCCGTCATGGATTATTACAGCACCTGCTCGCCAGTCAAGATTACAAAACCAGTCGTTTTATCCGTTATTTGGGTTATTTAGCGGCATTTTCCCCGCTGGTTATCATTGGTTTTTCGGTGTCAGGCTATTACCTGAGTGCGCTGGAATTACAGCAACAACTGATGGTTACTCTGTTATTCATCGCACTCATCCACCTGCTTTATGAAATGGCATTGCGCGGCTTAACCCTTGTCGGCCGACAATTGGCGATAAAAAATTATCAGCAAAAACGCAACCGCAACGCGGACGGTGAAAGACCTGCCTTGGCGGCAGACTCAGAAGATGTGACATTACCTGATGAGGAACAGCTGGATATTCCGACCATCAACGCGCAAACCATCACCATGCTGAATGTATTGATTTGCTTTGCTCTGGTGGTGGGTTTCTGGATGATTTGGCGGAATATATTTCCCGCCTTTACCTTTTTGGAACATATTGAACTGTGGCAGAGCAAAGCGACGATTAATAATAAAGATATTTATCAATCAATCACCTTGGTTAATCTGTTTCTGGCGGGGGTTTATATTTTTATTACCGTCATTTCAGTGCGCAATTTTTCAGGCATTACCGAGATATTGGTATTTCGCCGCGTAACTATGGAAGCGGGCAGCCGCTATGCAGTCAATCAATTAGCCAACTATACGCTCACCACCATCGGCTTTTTTTGTGTCGCCAACGAATTGGGATTTAACTGGTCACAAGTGCAGTGGCTGGTTGCCGCGCTCAGTGTCGGGTTGGGTTTTGGTTTACAGGAAATTTTTGCCAACTTTGTCTCAGGCATTATTTTATTGTTTGAACGCCCGATTCGCGTCGGCGATATTGTCACCATCGGCGATGTCAGCGGTAAAGTCAATCGCATTCACATGAGAGCCACCACACTGATTGACTTTGATCAAAAAGAACTCATCGTACCGAACAAAACCTTTATCACCACCCAGTTAGTGAACTGGACGCTCAGCGATGTCATTACCCGCGTGACCATTTCCATTGGCGTACCCTACGATGTTGATATTGAATTGGCACATAAAATCATGCTGGACGTGGTGTATGAAACGCCGCTGGTACTGAAAGAGCCTGCACCTAGCGTCGTCTTAATGGGTTTCGGAGACAGCTCCCTGAACTTTAAGGTGTGGGCATTTGTCAGCGAGACAAAAAATCGAATGCCAGTCACTCATGATCTGCACGTTCGTCTGGCAAAAGCACTGCGCGAACATAATATTGAGATTCCGTTTCCACAACGCGATATTCACATTCGTTCGATACCGCCTGAATGGTCTGCGGATAAAGCGGTTTAAACCGCACAGGGCGTTAGTTGTACACAATAACGATTAAGCCCTTGTTGTTTCGCCTGATACAACGACTGATCTGCCTGATTAATCAACTGCTCAGGTAGCACATCCTGCGTAGGAATAAGGCAGCTGATGCCAATACTGACAGTGACCCATTGCCCCGCCTCAGACAATTGGTGCGGAATGGCTAACGCCGCAATCGCGTCATGAATCGTCTCAGCAGTGGCAATTGCACCTGTTAAATCCGTTTCAGGCAAGATGATGACAAATTCTTTCCAGCCATAACGCGCCACTAAATCGGCTGGACTGGAAACACTTTTCTGCACGGCTTGGGCGATTTTAGCCAGACACACATCCCTGCCCTGATGACCGTAAAAATCGTTATACGACTTGAAATAATCAACATCCAGCATCAATAACGCCAGCGACTGCTGCGTTCCGCACAGTCGTTGCCACTCGCGTACTAAAAACGCATCAAAACACCGACGGTTGGCAATTTGAGTCAAGCCGTCCAAATGGGTTAATAAATGCAATTCACTATTGGCGTGCTGCAATTCCAATTCCATTTTTTTGTGTGCCGTAATATCTCGCACCGTCAGCGCAAAGCCGTCACCCAATTTTACAGCGACAAACTGATGCCAGCACGATTCGCCCACTGGATAATAAAAATCAGCTTCCAGCGGTTTGCCTGTTTCAACAATCGCAATGAATCGGTCAAACAAATTGGCATCAATACGGTTAATAAATTTTTTATACACCAGTTTGCCGATGAGTTCTTCACGACTGTATTTAAAAGCTCTGGCAATCACAGAATTAACGACTACACAGCGAAAATCACTAATATTACCTTGCGCATCTCGCACCGCCTGCAACGCGGCAATGCCATCGAGCGAAGTATTCAACACGCTGGATAATAATGCCCGCGATTGATACAGCACTTCTTCGGCTTCCTGACGTTTTTTGACTTCGGCTTGCAAGGCTTTCTTTTGGCGTTGAATAATAAGTTGATTTTCTACCCGCGCAACCACTTCTTCAATGCGAAGCGGCTTGGTAATATAATCCACTCCGCCGTACGCAAAGGCTTTCACTTTATCAAACACATCATCCATCGCGCTGATAAAAATAATCGGAATATCGCGTAATTGTGCATCGGCTTTAATAACGGCACACGTTTGATAGCCATCTATGTCCGACATTTTAATATCCAATAAAATCAAATCAGGCTGTTCGACTTTAAGAGTTTTTAACATCATTTTACTGCTGGCGACACTGCGGACGGTATAACCCAATTGGGTCAGCAACTCACTGAGTAATTGCAGGTTTTCTGGCACGTCATCAACAAGGAGAATCGTGCCAAGAGTGTCTGTTGAAGTCGTCATGGTCATAAAGTAGTTTGTTTAAAATGAGAACTTTCAGGTGTTTACCCTGTTTTTAGTTGCCATTAGTGACACGAAACGGAGTACAAACTCAGGTTTGTACTCCAAAACGATTACTCGCTGGCAAGCTGCCGATAGCCGCCACGATAATAAAGCAACGGCTCACCTGAACGGCATTCAACCGCCTGTACTTCACCGATAACAATCCAGTGCGTACCCGCGCGAACTTTTTCCACCACTTTACAATCCAGTGACACCAAGCTGTTATTTAACAGCGGTGCGCCTGTGATACCCGCCGTCCAATCGGCATCGGCAAAGCGTTGCTCCTGACTACTGCCGCCTGCAAATTGATTGGAAGTATTTTGTTGCTCAGCGGTTAATACATTCACCGCAAAACACTGACTCTCATCTATGCCATCGCCCGTATCCGCCGAGGCATTAAGACACACCAGCACCTGCGGCGGATGAACCGACACGCTGGAAAATGCGGTCACCGTCATGCCTTGCACACCGAATTTTTCCGATTGTGTTGTCACCACGGTGACACCGCTCGCCCACAGTTGCAACGCACTTTTAAAATCGTCCGCACTCACGGTCATTAGTCTTTCTCCTGAATTATTAATAAATTATTTTTGTTGCGTTGCCAAACCGTCTTTACTCCACGCCACAATACCACCATCCATACTGGATACTTTAGAAAAACCCGCAGACTTCAATACCTCCAAGGCTTTCAGCGAGCGTCCACCACTACGGCATTGGGTAATAACGGCGGTGTCTTTGTATTGTTGTAACTCGGACAAATGGGCATCTAATTGATTTAACGGAATATGCACCGCATCTGCAATATGCCCCTCGTTCCATTCATCGTCTTCACGCACATCAATAATGACGGCTTTTTTATCGGCAATCAGCGAGTAAGCTGTTTTAGGTGACACCAGCTCATCGCCGGCCTGAACAAACGAACAACCCATTAATAAAAACAGGCTGACAATAAATTTTGAAAAAGTGCGCATGAGTAATTCCTGAATAACAATGGTTAAAGATCTACAATGATAAGCAACACATAATATACTACTGAGGCAGGGTTTTAAATAATCACGCTAACGTATGCGTCTTTGAACTGGTGAAACTTCGTGGTTATTTTTACGTTATAATTGCCAGCTTTATCATAATGAAACGCGATGGCTATTAAAAAACGCCTGTTATTTCTTGTTGCTTTTGCTCTCGCTGTACCGCTATTAACTGCAAATGCGGGTCAACTGCAATCAACTGATTTTGTGAATGCCGCGCGTAGTCAAATCGGTACAACGGTGCGTTATGATCCGACGTATTACACGCTGGGTTATCCGAAAGGCGATATTCCGCTGGAAGGCGGCGTGTGTACTGATGTGGTGATACGCGCATTGCGGGTCAGTCATCAGATGGATTTACAAAAGCTGGTACATGACGATATGCAGCGGGCTTTTTCTCACTATCCTAAACACTGGGGTTTGAAAGGCACGGATAAGAATATCGACCATCGCCGCGTGCTGAATCTGCAAACCTATTTTAAACGCAAGGGCTATGAACTACCGATTTCCACAATACCGACAGATTATCAGGCAGGCGATATAGTCACCGTGCTTTTGCCAGCGAATCTGCCGCATATTATGATAGTCAGTGACAAACAAGCGGCAAATAATACGCCGCTCATTATTCATAATATCGGTGACGGCGCACAGGAAGAAGACCGTTTATTTGAATTTAAAATAACAGGGCATTACCGAATCAAATAGTAAATAGGAATACAAACCTAGGTTTGAATTCCTTTTATAAACCTGCCAACTACCTATAAAAATTATGATTAATAACGATGTATTACGCCGCGTCCGTTACGCGCTGAATTTAAATGATGCCACCATGATGGAGATATTCGCGCTAAGTGATGATGAAATCAGCCGTGATGAATTACTCACCTATCTTAAAAAAGACAATGAAGAAGGTTTTGTTGCCCTGAATGATAAACACATGGGCTTGTTTTTAGACGGTTTAATTACTTACAAACGCGGTAAACAAGACAACCCGCCTGCCAAAAAAGCCGAACCTGCCTTGGATAATAACGGCATTCTGAAAAAACTGCGCATTGCGTTAGAATTTAAAGAAGACGATATGCTGCACACGCTGAAACTCGCTGATTTTGAATTATCCAAAGGCGAACTCAGTGCGTTTTTCAGACAAGAAGGGCATAAGCATCACCGCAAATGCGGCGACCAGATACTCAGAAATTTTTTACAAGGTCTAACGATTCATTTCAGACAGCCACCCGAAGAAGACGACGAATAAACCTCTCACCTGCCTAACGACTATGACTCCAGAACAATTCAATCAGCTGGCCTCACAAGGCTATAACCGCATTCCGATTAGCCGTGAAATTCTGGCTGATTTGAATACGCCATTAAGTGCCTATCTTAAATTAGCCGATGGCGCGTATTCTTATTTGTTTGAATCCGTGCATGGTGGCGAACAATGGGGACGTTATTCGATTATCGGCTTGCCGTGTAAAACCATCGTTAAAATTAACGACAAACACATTCGGCTGGAACAAAATGGCGAATGCCTGGAAACCTTCACCCACGACCATCCTTTAGTGTGGATAGACGAATTCCGCCAAAGCTATAAAGTGCCTGATATTGAGGGTTTGCCGCGTTTTAATGGCGGCTTGGTCGGCTATTTCGGCTATGAAACCATTGCTTATATCGAACCTAAGCTCTGCAAAACCGCTAAACCTGATCCTATCGGTACACCCGATATTCTATTGATGGTGTCGGAAGAAATTCTGGTATTTGATAACCTGTCGGGCAAAATGCTGTTATTGACCCATGCTGATCCTGTCGAAGCCGATGCGTATAATCGTGCGTTAGCCCGATTGGATGCGTTAGCCGTCAAACTGCGGGAATCGCAAGCCAGACCTGAAAAACACCCCAACCCTAAAAAAGTGGTCGAGGAAGATTTTGTCTCAGGCTTCACCCAACAAGGCTTTGAGTCTGCGGTTCTGAAAGCCAAAGACTACATCAACGATGGCGACATCATGCAGGTGGTGTTATCGCAACGGTTGTCGATTCCTTACACCGCCTCACCGCTGAATTGTTACCGTGCGTTGCGCTGTTTGAATCCGTCGCCTTATATGTATTATCTGAATTTAGAAGATTTTCATATTGTCGGTTCATCACCTGAAATTCTGGTGCGCTTGGAAGACAACACCGTCACCGTGCGCCCGATTGCAGGCACACGCAAACGCGGCGCAACCCCTGAACAAGATGTGGCACTGGAAAAAGAACTGCTCGAAGATCCCAAAGAATGCGCGGAACATTTGATGCTGATTGATTTAGGGCGCAATGATGCGGGGCGCGTCGCCAAAATCGGCACGGTAAAACTCACTGATAAAATGATTATCGAACGGTATTCACACGTTATGCACATCGTCTCCAATGTCACCGCCACTCTGCAAGACGGCAAAGATGCGTTTGATGTATTAGCGGCAACCTTTCCCGCAGGGACAGTCAGCGGTGCGCCCAAAATTCGCGCCATGGAAATTATTGATGAACTTGAACCCGTGAAACGCGGTGTTTATTCGGGTGCGGTTGGTTATGTGGCGTGGTCGGGTAATCTCGATACCGCGATTGCGATAAGAACCGCCGTGATTAAAGACGGACAATTACACATACAGGCAGGTGCGGGTATCGTTTACGATTCCGTACCGCGTAGCGAATGGGACGAAACCATGAACAAAGCACGCGCCGTATTTCGTGCCGTGACAATGGCAGAAGCAGGCTTGGAAGGAGAGCAATTATGAGCGCGGTAAAAGTCGTCATGGTCGATAACTATGACTCATTCACTTACAATTTGGTGCAGTATTTTGGTGAATTAGGCGCGGATGTCACCGTAGTGCGTAACGACCAAGTCAGCGTCGCGGATATTGAAGCCCTCGCGCCCGATAAAATCGTCATTTCACCCGGCCCTTGTACGCCTAAAGAAGCGGGTATTTCCGTCGAAACCATCCGCACCTTTGCAGGACGCATTCCATTATTAGGCGTGTGTCTAGGACATCAAAGCATCGGCTATGCGTTCGGCGGCAATATCATCCATGCCAAACAGATTATGCACGGCAAAACCTCGCTGGTTTATCATCACGATACTGGCGTATTTAAAGGCTTGAATAACCCCTTCACCGCCACCCGTTACCATTCCCTAGTCATCGAACAAGCCAGCTTACCCGACTGTCTGGAAATCACCGCATGGACACAGGATGAAGCAGGCAATCTGGATGAAATCATGGGCGTACGTCATAAAACCCTCGCCATCGAAGGCGTACAATTTCACCCAGAATCCATCCTGACCGAACACGGTCACGATATGTTGCGCAATTTTTTGACTGCGTATTAATAAAAAACCTGCGCGGTTTTTGAAACCTCGCAGGTTTTAGCCCTACTGCATAACACCATCTACAATTTAATATTCAACGAATGCAGTTTCCGATATAAATGGGTGCGTTCCATGCCCACAGCGGCGGACAAGCGTGCGACACTGCCGCCTGTGCGTTCAAAGTGATATTCCAGATAGGCTTTTTCAAAATGATCGCGGGCTTCTTTGAGCGGCAGATTGAAAAAATCAGGCACGGAGGAGGAATTGGCAATATCGCCCACCACTGAACCCAGCGCGGATTTGACTTCTTCCAGCTCTATTTCTTCGCCCACGCCTAGTATCATCAAGCGTTGCACCAGATTTTTTAATTCGCGCACATTGCCGCGCCAGCTGTAATTGCGTAAAAAATTCTGCGCCGCCATGGAGAATTTGCGAAACGCCAATTTATCCTGATTGACAAAATAATCGACATAAAAACTCAGCAGTGCGGGTACGTCTTCGCTGTGATTTCTCAGCGGTGGAATGTCTACAGTAATTTCATTGAGCAGATAGTATAAATCTTGGCGAAAACGTCCCGATTTAACTTCTTCATCCAAAGCAACGCGCGTTGAGGCGACGACGCGCACATCCACACTGACCGCTTCACTGCCGCCAACGCGCAAAAATGAGCTGGATTCCAAGGCACTGAGCAGACGTAATTGGGTTTCTTTATCCATGCCCGCAATTTCGCTTAAAAACAGCGTGCCTTTGTGCGCACGTTCCAGTAACCCTGAATACACTTTGCCGTCGCTTTCCTTGCCAAAAAATTCCACAGCGGCGTTTTCGGGTGAAATACTACCGACTGCGACATCAATAAACGGGCCGTCACGGTGTGCGCTGTTGTTGTGCAGATAGCGGGCATACAGCTCTTTACCCACGCCTGCTTCACCGACAAATAATACCCGCGCTTCATGTTGCGCAAGGCGTTTAAGCTGGTCTTTGGTTCTGGCAACGGTGGCACTTTTACCGATAGGTTCAATATCAACGGCGGCGTGTGGTTTAAGCCCTGCGTTTTCCAGTTGCAAACTGCCTGCTTCCAAGGCTCTTTCCACTATCAATAATAATTTTGCCAGTGACAGCGGTTTTTCCAAGAAGTCATAAGCTCCTAAACGGGTGGCTTCAACGGCGGCTTCTACTGAGCCATGCCCTGACATCATGACTACAGGACACAGCAATGCGTCATCGGCAACCCATTCTTTCAGTAGCGTAATGCCGTCAGTGTCCGGCATCCATATATCCAGCAAAATGAGGTTCGGTTGCGTAGATGTTTTCAGTTGTCGTGCTTCACTGGCATTTTCTGCCTGTGCGACCGCATAGCCTTCATCTTCGAGAATTTCACTGACCAGTCGGCGAATATCGGGTTCGTCATCAACCACTAAAATTCTGGGTAATTGTGTATTCATTTATATCTGTCCTGTTAAATAATATTTTTTTCATCATTCCAACGCTCCAGAGACCGTAAAAATATTCGATTTTGGAATCAAAACTCATGAATTTTGACTCCAGCATCATGTATAAATCAACAAGTTATAAAATAACGTTTTGATGTTTTTGAATACTTTCACAGCTTCTTCAGCGTTGGAATGCGTCTTTGGACGCTCCAGCGTCCTCACCAGTTATCAATCTCTATCAACCCGCTCAAGCCCGCATAATGACTCGCGCGGGAATATAACGCCCATTTTTGCCGCATGATGTCTTCGTTAAAAAGCAGTTCTGCACGAATGCCCTGCTGCCAGAACGGATACTCACGGGCTACGGTGTTAACTTAGCAAAACGCAACCGTACTAACAAGCGTTCAAGGTGATGCGCTCGGTTTTTTGTGCAATGCAGGCTTTAAAACGGCTGACCGCTTTGTGTAAGTCGGTTGCCTGTGCGAGTGCAGGTAATATTTAAAAAATAATAAATAGCTTAATCATATATGATGCTAGATGAAAGACAGCCGTTTTTCATTTCGTTATTGTCGGCTAGAACCCGCCAGTACATCATCTAAAATACATTCTAATTATGAATAACATCAAAAAAATAGCTTTCGCGCTTTTCTTATCTGTTGCTGCTGCACCTGTGGCAATGGCGGAAGACGCGGTGGCGGTCAGTGCAGAAAAATTGGCAACCGATGTTGTCGGGCATATTGAGCTGGGATTAGCCGAAGTACAGAAAAGCGATTTTTCCGCTGCGTATCTGCATTTAAAAGCCGCACGCGCTGCTTCTGAACTGATTCAAGGTAACGAAGAATTAGTAAAGCAAGGTTTAGAAGGCGTTATTCAAGGGCAGATTAATGTCAAAACAGGCGATGTAGCGAAAGCGACGGCTGAATTAAACAAAGCCTTGAGTTTTTATAAACAAGTTAAATAAAACGTTTTGAGCCATACAGAGTGGATAGCGTTTTTCGCCGACCACTTTTATCGTCAAATGGTGGACAAAAAGTATTGTCCACCATTTTCCGCTCTGATTTTATGCTGGATTGCCAAAAAGCAGCCCTAACGTTGCGGCAGGGTGAGTTGCCCTCTCGCCTTTTAAAATCAATCGATTACATAGTTGGGTGAAACTGTAGACCATTCCTCCATAGCTTGGTCTCCTGGACGGTCTATTTTAACCTTACCGTCCTCCGTTGAGGTTACCCAAATCAGCGGAATGTAATGGTGCTGCCCCGTCTTATCTTTTTTCAGCTTGATGGTATCTGTCGTCTCCATGTGATCGACAGTAGCGAACTGACCGTCTTCAGAGCAAACGACAGGGGTATCAGGTTTAATTTGATCAATGTTAATCATGGTTTTTCTCCAGTTGGCTCAGTGTGAGCGAATTTAATCGGTAATTCTTAGTCGGTGGCGCAGGTAAGCTCTCAGAACAACACCTATTTTTCTGACTTTAACTGGATACTCGATTTATTCTTAATAACGAGTAAATCCCTCATTAAATTCCTGTACCGTTGAATATATACAAATGATTAAAATCGATCTGTGCGGCTATGCACATAACGCAACTGGTAACTATGGTTGCAGGGTGAACAGCGTTTTTCTGCAACCACTGAACAAAACCCTACACCCTATCTCAAAGCTCGGATACCGCAGCCCTTGCCAATTCGGTCAATTCTGAACCATCTTGTTGATTATATTCAATCAATGCCTTACGCATTCTCGGTTCCCATGAATGGGCAATGTGATTTCTTACGCCTGCAATCGCGTCTTTTCTATCGGGTTCGGCGTTGAAATAGTTGCTGATGTCATTAGCCATTTTAATTAAGCGTTCTGTTTTCATGTGTGTATTATCCGTTGTGGATGGGTGTAAATAACGTGTTTATCGCCGCGCGCAAAACCGACCAGCGTGACTCCCGCCTGTTCGGCAAGGCGTATCGCTAAACCTGTCGGTGCGGAAATGGCGACTAATAAACCGATGCCTAAGAAAGCGGTTTTTTGTAGCATTTCATAACTGGCGCGACTGGTGACGATGATATAACCTGCGTTGACATCTTTGCCAGTGCGACATAATAACCCAAGCAGCTTATCAAGTGCATTATGCCGACCGACATCTTCACGCACATCAATAATACCGCGTTCAGGTTCAACCCACGCGGCGGCGTGTATCGCGCCTGTCAGTTGGTTTAATGATTGTCGATTGTGCAAATCCGCTAACGCGGCGGTAAGCTGTTCAGCGGTGACACTGATAGAACTGTGTACGGGAGCAGGTTGGCGTACCGCTTGTTTTAGCGTGCTGGCACCGCATAAGCCGCAACCTGTGCGTCCTGTCAGATTACGCCCTTTATCGGTTAAACAGACAAAGCGTTCCTCAGGGATTTTAACTTGGACTTCTATACCGTTGGCACGTTGATAAACCCGCGCTGATAGAAATTCTTTCGGATGCTGAATAATGCCTTCGGTCATACTAAAACCCAAGGCAAAATCTTCTAAATTAGTCGGCGTAGCTAACATGACGACGTGGGAAATACTGTTGTACATCAGAACAATCGGCACTTCTTCCGCAACACAGTCCTCTACATGGCTGTGCGCACTTCCTTGCCAACGGTTCACCATGCGGTGTTGATAATTTGTCCAGCCTAGTTCATTGTCTAACATTTGATTTTTAGTATTTAACATAGCGTGATATGTAGGTTGGGGTGAGGCACGAACCCCAACACTTGTATATTAACCCTGTAACAAAAGCCCAAGAATAAATAGCCCGCAAAAGCTATAGTAAGACAGATGTACTGGGGAAGCCGACCCGACCTGAAGCCAAGAGCTTGTGCGTAGAAAGGCTCCCCGCCCTCGTCATCCATGCCGTGGAGTATCTGAGACCTGTAAGCAACGCTTCTGAGTCTGTATTCACAAGGACGGTAGAT
>JAURYI010000006.1 GCA_030654015.1 Methylococcales bacterium
ACATTTAGCTTATTTTTGTACACCCACCAGAAGGCATGTCCGAAACCGTCCGGTTTCGGACATAAATAGTGAAGAAATGTAGACGTAATGCTTGTTGCAGGTCACTAATAGCAATTTACGAAGGAATCCTTACGCCTAGCCCGATACACCCAAACCTAATGTAAAGCGTTTTAATGCCGATATTCCAGAAAATCTGCACCGTGACATGAAGAGTCAGGCGGCAAAAGAAGGCATTGCGTTAAACGAATTAGGGGCACGGTAAGGATTACGCCGTAAATGAGTAACATCGAGATTTTAGTACTACAAGAAAAACGAACGATTATCTTGCACGCTAAAAACAGCTAGAATAAGGCAAAAAATCCACAAGAAAACTCATTGAGAAAAACTAAGCAATGTTTCTACCATCTATTTATCTTTTCTTGCGGATAATCAGATCAGTAACGTTTTTATAATTAATTCAATTAGTTATTAGGATGTTACTCATTTACGAAGGAATCCTTACCGCCCCCCATTAACGGCGCGACTGTTCAATGAGTATTTGAGTAAAGTATCAAAAGAGTAAATACTCTTATGAGTGTATGAGTATTTACTCTTTTGGGTAAATACACTAAAACCCTTGTTCCTCAACCAGAAACACCTTAAAAGTAGACAGCACTAACGGGGAAGAAAACGCCGCTTTGCCTTTTTTCACGGCATCATTGCTTTGTTTAACGACTAATGGATTGGTTGTATCGAGAAACGCTTTTTTCAATGCCGCCTGCTGATCCTCTGGTAAGGCTTGGTAAGTAGCAAACGCCTGTTGATAGCGCGCTTTTTTTGCTTGGCTTAGCTGTGCCTCTTTGGCTTTTTGCTGTTGTTCTCTCTGAACCTGCGCTTGCTTTTTTACGTCCGCTTGTTGGTGTTCAACATCCCACGCCCCGCCATAGTCGTTTTCTATCGCTATATTCAGATAAGCAGGAATATCTTTAATCAGCCCCGCCTGTTTCTTTGCCAGCGTGTAGGCGATGTTGCGCTCAATCTTTTTAACCCCATGCTTATTCTTGTATTTTCTTGCCAGTTCAAATGAAAAACCATGAGACATCAGCGATTCAATAATAGGATGAATATCATTACCCGTATTTTTTTCTGGCGTTATCAAACCACTGCGTAAATTAGCTTGTCGTTGCTTGGTTTCATCTTCCGTTCTTATGGTTACGCAAAAGGTTATATTGGTAATTTTGCGCCCTGTTTTGCCATAGCGGACATCGTTAATATATAAGTCGGTTTTGGCTGATATTTCTTTTATTGCTGGTTCAATTGTTTTTGTTTTAAAGTGACCAAATAAAATATATTCTTTTTTACCAACTCCAAAATGTTCTCGTAATTGTCCATATTCAAAAAATACATCAAAATAACCATTTCTTGCTTTAAATTCTCCTTTCTTTAAAAGTTCATATAATCTAATTGAATAGATGCTTTTAAAATGTATCGCCATATCTAATTTATATTGCGTAAAGTGGCTTTTTAATTGCAATAAATAAGGTTTTAGATTGGGGTCAAAAGCAAGCTCTACATATCCAGAACCGCTTTGATATTTTGCTGATGATAACCAGTTTACATGAAGAAATGATTTTCCATTTCTAATAGAAACCGTGCGAGAAACAAGAGCGAGAGCTGTTTTATCTAGTTCAGAATAAATATCTTTACCTTTAAGCCCTAAAATTTCAGCAAAATCAGCCACAGTAATACGGTAGCTTTTAAAATCCGCATCATCCATCTTAATTTGAGACAGGAGCATCAAAATAAGCCTTTGTTCTTGTAAGTTAGGCAATTGATACTTTGCCTCTATCAAGTCGTTATGTTTACGAATGCTTACGCCGTTTAAACTTTTTTGTGTGATATTTTCAAGATTCAAAGGTGTTATCTTCATAATAAGTTTGAGAAATAAAAAGTGATTTTATTTCATTAAAATCACTTGTCAATAAAAAGGTGATAGTTCACCCTGAAAAGGTGATAGTTAGCGTTTTCAGCCCTTGCTGTGCGTGGCTTGCGAGGCTCTCTAAAGCTTTAAAGATGTAAAGATATAAACACACAAATCGCGCACACGCGGGCGCGCGAGGAAATCGGCTAAAAACGATGTTGTGTGTGTTTTTTTGTGTTTTAAAGAACTGCCGCCAGCAATGAAAACAAACGATACTCAAAAACGGCTGTTATGGCTTCATATCAAGGCGTTTTATCGAATTTAATACATAGACTAGGGTTGATAAGAAAACGCGCCTTAAAAGCGATTTTAAAGCGATTTGTTAGCATTTGGTTTTAATCTTTCTGTTCGATGGGCAGGAAAATAATCAGTTTTGAGGGTTGTTTATTTGTTATCGTATCGTTATGATAACAATAACGTTATGATAATTTGAAAATAATAGGTAATCGCATGGGAATTGAACGCATTGTGACTGATGAAGCGGTATTTGAAATCGCCGACCAACTGACCGAGAAGGGCGAAAAAGTCACCAACAGAGCCATCTGGTCGGCGATAGGCGGCGGATCAATGACCACTATCAGCCAGTCATTGCGTCACTGGCGAGAGCGGCAAGAATTACAGGTCACTCAGCCTATCGAGCGCACACCCTTACCTGTTGCTCTGGTGGATATCCTGCATCATGCCGCCTCTCAGCTATGGGATGCCGCCCTGAGCGAAACCAAAGCAGAACTGGAGCAATTGGCACAAGCCACCAATGCGCGTATTTCCGAAGCACAGAACGAACGCGACGACACCTTGGCAGAATTACAAGCCACCGCCGAAGAACTGGAGCAGGTCAAAGCAGAGCGTGACGAAAGACAGGCAGACATTGATAGCCAAGCCCAACAGCTAATCAGCAATGCCGCCGAGATTGCCGTGTTAAAAGCCGAACTCGCCGCGCAAACCCTAGCAACCACACAAGCCATCCATCGTGCCGAAACCGCAGAAGCCGCCCGCATGGAATTACTCGCCAGAGTCGAACAGATCACTCATCTGCTCATAGGCGAACAAACCGCCCGACAACACGCGGAAACAGACGCGAATGCCTTACGATCAGCACTGGCAAAGCAAAGCGCGGAACTTGAAGCCAGTCATCGCCACGCCGCTGATCTCGACACCCGTGCAACCGTTGAAATAACCACACTCAAGACAGAACGTCAGGAACTGCAAACGCTGTTAAAAACCCTGATGGATAAAATAGGCACGGTTAAAGACAATAGCCAGATACCCCACCCCCACGCAGACAGGCAAAATACCGACCTTTTTAGCGATGACAGCGTGGAAAAGAGTAAACCCATAGCAACCCCAACCAAACGACGGAAAACAGTGAAATCCGCGTCAGATAAACCATAAGCTCTAGTTGGCCCTAGTTTTGCTTTTTCTGGGAAAAACTGTAATACTTAGTGTTATATTTTATCGCCCACGTTGGTGCTGATGTTAAGAATTTTTAAGAACAAATCATTTGCCCGTTTTGCCAAGAAGTCAGACATAAGCGATACCGCCTTATGCAAGGCAGTCAGGGAGGCTGAACAGGGATTGATTGATGCCGATCTGGGCGGCGGTGTCATCAAGCAGCGGGTCGCTAGAGCGGGACAGGGAAAGTCGGGCGGCTATCGCACCATGATTCTGTTCAAGGCGGGAACACGGGCTTTTTTCGTACATGGGTTTGCCAAAAACGAAAAAGACAACATAGAGCCTGAAGACTTGATTGCTTTTAGAAAATTGGCAACAAGAATGCTGGAATATAAGGACACCGAGCTAACTCAAGCCCTTAACAAACACCTATTGACCGAGGTTATTTGTCATGACGAAAAACTACCGTAACAGCATGATGGCATCCATCCATGAAACCGCCGAAGATTTGTACGAAGCGGGGTTAATGGAAAAGCGCACCATGAAAGAATTTGATGAACTCTGTTTAACGCCCGTTCGCCCGTTGAAGCCCGAAGAAATCCGCAGCATTCGGGAACGAGAAAATGTCAGCCAAGTCGTGTTTGCACATTACCTCAATGTTACCAAAGGCATCATAAGCCAATGGGAGCGCGGAGAAAAAAGCCCCTCTGGCACGTCGCTTAAATTACTGTCACTGGTTGAGAAAAACGGGCTTTCAGCAATAGCCTGATTTGAGAGTGTAAGCATTTTTACTACCCTGTTTTTTAACATCCTCCACGTTTTTAATGCGTGGAAGATGTTCAGTTTTTAAGTTTATGACGGTTTTTGTTCTGCAAAAATCGCCGCCCCCGCCTTTTTCCACTCCGCTCTTCTTGGGTCTGACTCAGGCACTTTAGCCAATCCAGCCAATGCCCCCAGCAACTCATGTTTATCTATCGTCGGCAAACCTGTTTTTGTATCCACCAGCCCAGCCATAATTAACAGACCCGCCGCGTTATAAAGCTCATGATCTCTGGCTTTACGTTCCGCTTTTTTCTCAGCCTGCTTTTCGTCATTGATAAATTTCGCGGCTTCCTGTCTTGCTTTACTTGCTCTCACCAGTGCTTTCTCTGCCTTGATGATTAAACTCAGCTTCTTTTCATCCTGAGCTGATTTATTCTGCTTATCGTAGAGCTGCACTAATAAATCTTGTTGCTCCGTGCGTGACTTCAATCCTTTCAAGTGTAACACCCGATCATTCACCCATACATCTTCCGTCATCATATCCCCTTGCTTGCTTTGTTTAAATGACTAAGTTTAGCAGATTGAATCCAAGGTGTGTACCGTGTTATCCTTGTCAATTCATAGACAAGGCGCACTTATACCTTTCTATAACCTACCCAGCGAAGCATGGATAAGTTATAGAAAGGGTGCGCTCCTGCCGAGGGCTAACATCAAAAGAAAAAAGAAATGGCTACTTATCACCTAACCGCGAAAATTGGGAAAAAAGG
>JAURYI010000113.1 GCA_030654015.1 Methylococcales bacterium
TGGCTACCTGTCGCCGGTAGAGTTTGAAGTGCAGCATAAAGCTGTTTAACTTTGTGTCTTGAAAAGTGTTGACACATCAAAATGGATGAAATGCACTCTTATGTGGGTTCAAAAAAGCGTGTTGGATGTGAATTGCCGTTGACCGATTAGGACATCGTTTTCTCAATGTCATTGTCGGTTCACGCGACACAGACACAGGTTAATGCCTCTGGGAAGGGGTAGCGCATCACGATATTGGACACATCATGACCGATTATTGGAAACCTTATCAGCTATTTCTGCTTTCAGAGCTGCACACGCAATCAAAAGCCGAAACATTCACCGTGGAAGGTTGCAACAGTTTATTTAGACATTTTCTAGCGAGATTACGCCGTAAGTCAAAATGTTACTCCAAGTCCATGACAATGTTGCTTTATTCGGTAACTCTTTTGATGCTTAAACGCGATGGGCCACACGGTTTGGTTCAAAGAGCGAAGATTGTATTGCTTGCCCATGCAGATCATAAAAATACGGAGATTAGTCAACAACTTTCTATTCAGGAAGAAAATGCAGGAAAGTGGCGAAAGCGTTGGCTGTCAGGCACTACACAACTTGTAGCATGTGAAGGAAAGCCCAACGCGTTACGCGATGCTATTGAATTTCTACTGGCTGATGCGCCAAGACCAGACATTGCCCCCGTTTTTACATCGGAACAAGTCTGCCGGATTATCGCCTTGGCATGTGAACCGCCACCGGCGCATTGGTCGCATTGGACACGCGCCGCCTTAGTAGAAGAAGCGGTAAAACGCGGCATTGTTGAACAAATATCTTGTACCACTATTGGGCGTTTTTTAAAATCAGGGACAGATAAAACCGCATCTATCACGCTATTGGCTGAATCATGAAGTCGAGGATGAGGCACAGTTTCGTGAAGACGTGCGAGCGATTTGCAAAATCTATCATCAGGCTGAAGAGTTACATACACAGGGGATTTATGTCATTAGCGTGGATGAAAAAACGGGTATCCAAGCCCTGGAACGGATACATCCTACGCACTCTGCCAAGTCAGGACAGGTTGAACGGGTTGAGTTTGAATATCAGCGTCATGGTACTCAAGCCCTGATGGCCAACTTTGAAGTGGCGACGGGCAAAGTGATTTTCCCAACGATTCAAGATACCCGGACGGAAGCTGATTTTCTTGCACATATTCAGCAACTGGTCGAGAGCGAGCCAGGAGGACAGTGGATATTCATCGCCGACCAGTTGAATACGCATAAATCAGCATCGCTGGTGACATGGATTGCCGAACAATGTGCTGTTAAAGACGAGTCGGGCGAGAAAGGCAAAGCGGGTATTTTGCAGGATATGCCCTCAAGAGCCGCGTTTTTGCAGGATGAAAGCCACCAAATTCGATTTATTTATACGCCGAAGCATTACTCATGGCTCAATCAGGTAGAGATCTGGCTCGGTATTTTGTCGCGCCGTTTGCTCAAACGAGGGCAGTTTAAGTCAACGGATGAACTTAAAGAACGCATTTTGCAGTTTATTGTGTTTTTCAACGAAACGCTGGCCAAGCCTTTTCGATGGACTTATATTGGCAAACCATTGGTAGCGTGAATTAACCCTGCGTATTTTCGGTTTGGTGTACTAGCCGCTATCTTAAATTAACCTCAGTTCGAGCTAAGCCTCATGAAAGCAAAGGCAACAAATCGCGTTGGTGCAGATTCAAAGAAGGTTTCTTAGGTTGGTAAGAATAAGCGATTAGAGAGGCAATTGCATTGACCAGAAAGTTGGTTAACGAA
>JAURYI010000007.1 GCA_030654015.1 Methylococcales bacterium
AAGGCGCACTTATACCTTTCTATAACCTACCCAGCGAAGCATGGATAAGTTATAGAAAGGGTGCGCTCCTGCCGAGGGCTAACATCAAAAGAAAAAAGAAATGGCTACTTATCACCTAACCGCGAAAATTGGGAAAAAAGGAATGGGCGAAGCACACGCCGCCTATATTGCGCGTGAGGGTAAATACAGCACTGGCAACCGATACGAAGACTTAGAACATACCGCCAGCGGAAATATGCCAGCATGGGCAGAACATAACCCCGCTGAATTCTGGAGAGCCGCAGACCAAAACGAACGCGCCAACGGCTCAGTGTATCGAGAGCTGGAAATTGCTTTACCCCGCGAACTAACACCCGACCAACGCCGCGAACTGGTGCAGGAATTCATAGATAACGAAATAGGCGAAAGTCACGCCTACCAGTACGCCATACACACCCCAAAAGCCGCCCTAGAAAAAGGCGAACAGCCACACGCCCACATCATGTACTCAGAACGGATTAGAGACGGCATAGAGCGCGACCCAGAGCAATACTTTAAGCGGTACAACGCCAAGCACCCAGAGAAAGGCGGCGCGAAAAAGTTTAGCGGGGGAAAGAGTGCAAACGAACTAAAAGCGGAACTCTTAGAACAGCGCGAACGGTGGGCAACTTTACAAAATTCCCACCTTGAAAAACACGGACATGATTCAAGAGTTGACCACCGAAGTTTAAAAGACCAAGGCATTAATGAACGAGAGCCAGAAAAGCATTTAGGCGGTTCAGGTGTGCGCAATACTTCTGCTAAAAACAACCTGCTAGAACTCAGAGCCGCCACCGTTGAAAACCTGCAAGCACAAGCCGAAGCCGCGCCCCTTGTTCAGCAATACCAAAAAGACAATAAAACCCTTGAGGGCTGGGAGGGTGTCATTGAGAAAGCGCGGCAAAGAATCGACGAAGAAAACCGACACCTTAGCCCAGAAGCCCGCGCGGATCTGTTGGCAGATAAGAAAGCCGCCTTGATTGAAAATATTGAATCGGGCAAATACCCGCGAACCCCAAAAGAACAGCCACAGCCACGCCCAGCCGACGACCTGAAAACCCAATACTACCGCCAAGCCCGCGAAGAATGGAAAGCTAACGAGCTGAAGCGTTACCGCTTAGCCCTTGAAAGCGTTGAATGGAAATACAACGAGCTACAGCAAAGCGAACCCAAAGAGCCGAAATTGTTCGGCAAAAAGGACTGGACGCAAAAACACGAGGCTTGGACGACTGAGCGCGAAAAGCTGAAAAACAGCATTGAAGAGCTTACGCAGGACGTGAAGAACATCCAGACGGGCGCGATTGATAACGACAAAGCCGCGCAGAATCGCTGGGATCGAGAAGCGCAACGCCGCCTTGACAAACAGCAGGAGAACGCACGAACGCGCGAAAATGAACGCCTTGAAGCCGAGAAAAGACGCGAAGCGGCAAGGCTACAAGCCGACATCGACAGCCGACCAAAGCCGCCGCCAGAGGTCAAACAGGAACAGCGCAGCGTTCCAGAGAAACAACACAAAGACCAAGACTTGGAGTGGTGAACAAAACTTGATTCCTGTTACAGGAAAGAATCCCATTATCAATAAAAAACAATTGACAATAAAATCAAATAGTTATGAAGATGCTTTACATTGAAAAATTAGACAAAAAAAAGGGCTTGAGTTAGACTCAAGCCCTTAATTTTAATTTCGTCATGTTGAGGGTTTGGCGACCCTCAACACGGCTTCAATTCAACCAACAAGCAGCGTTGGCTAAAAAGCATAATTTTATTTTATCAAAATTTTGCCCGATAGCTAATAGGATTTTTAGTTATGGGCATTATGCAAAGTCATCACAACCTACCAACCCCTGAATCTTCACTACTGCACTTTATGGCGAATTTACCGCCTAAACCGTACTGTAGCAGCGATTTAAGCCGTTTAGCCATACGACCAGCCAGAACAGCCCGAAATTACGCCTATATCCAGCCTAACGACCCGTACAACACACGCTGGTTAGTGTTTGACATGGATTTAGGCGCGGAATCGTTTCACAGATTTGAAGACGCAGGCACGGCAACCCCCAACCTGATCGTCCAGAATCCCGAAAACCTAAATTGTCACTTTCTGTACTGGCTAAAAAATCCCATCTGGGTAAAAAACACTGGCAAGCAAGCCCCGCAAGCGTATTTAAACGCCGTAAAAATCGCCATGACGCAACAATTAGGCGCAGACAGCCGTTACAGTGGGTTAATCTGCAAAAACCCGCTTAGCCGCGAATGGCGAACCACAGAGCTACATAATCGCCCTTATTCCTTGGACGATTTAAGCAAACACCTAGATTTATCCTTGCCATCCATCGAGAAAGACCGCGCCAAGGCTGAAAAAGGGTTAATCAATGCGGTTATTAACGGGCGCAATGACCGCCTGTTTACCGTTTTACGGCTGTTTGCTTATGAACGGGTAGCAAGGTACAAAGGGCTTGAGGGCTCTATCGGCAGTAGCAAAGCCTTCGCCATGTGGCAGAACGCCATCGAAAAAGAAGCCATGCGGATTAATACAGATTTTTCTAATACTTTGCCCTATAGCGAGATTAAATCGACGACAAAGAGCGTTAGCCGCTGGACTTGGGAGCATTATGACGCGGGTACAAAGGCGCAACGTGGCAAAATGGGCTTTGGTGAAACCAGAAACACAAATATAGAACTTCCCATGTTGCCAGAAGAAGAACGCAAACGCCGTCAGAGCCTATCAGCTCACCTAACGCATAAGCACCGCAAAGAAACTACCGAGCTGAAAATAATACACGCCATTGAGCGATTAAAAGCCAGTGGGGAAAAAGTCACGAATTCGGCGATTGCGAAACAGGCGGGATTAAATCGGCAAACAATGATTAAAAATTACAGTGATTTTATCGCTAAAAAAGTGTCGCTTATGGTGGCTATCAGATAGTAGCCCGTTTTAGCCTTTCGTTTTTTGCTCTTGATTTTGCTTTTTTCAAAATCGCGCAAAAATTTTGCCTTGCTCAGTCTGACCCAAAAACAACCGCAAAAAGCGCACAAGGGAAAAGCAGACAGAACACATCAAAACCTTTTGTTTTTTTCCTGTGCGATTTGCCAGACTGACTAAAAACCGTTGTTATGTCCTTGACAATATCTTGATTAATGTTACTATAATCAAAAATTGATAATTGTAACGACAATCAAGGTAATCAAAATGAGCGGTTTAAATCAGGTAGACTGGGCAGGACATCCAACAGCACACGGTGGCAAGAGGATAGGCGCGGGCAGGAAGCCCAGCGGCAAACAAACGGCAGTTATCCGCGTTGATGCCGATCTGTTGCCCGCCATCGAACAGCTAAAACAAGGCTTGATTAATGTTATAGGTAATCAAGCAGAAATTGATCGTTTGCTACAGGTCAACGAGAAGCTCGTTTTTGAGCGAGACGGCGCGTTGATAGAACGAGACAAGGCAAAGGCGGAATCGGCGCATTTTAGGGCAATAGCGGCTGAATTAAACGCATTGAAACACAAGCCCGCGCAACCAAAGCAGATAATCTGCCAATGCCTAACCGCTAAAGGTGAGGTGTGCGGCAAAACCGCAAGCCATGAGAGCAAGTTTAACGGCTTTGTGGTGTGGACGTGTGAACGCCACTACAAGGCAGTTATAAACAAAACTTGATTACTGTTACAGAAAAATAGGATAAAAATAATGAGTACCATCCCATTTGATACACACGCTTTTTACGTTGAATTGGTAGAAAGCGGACTGGCTGAAAAAACAGCCGATGCACTCACCAAGGCGGTTACAAAAATCGAACTGGCAAAGCTGGAAGAGTTAGCAACCAAGCGCGATATTTCAGAAATGAAAGCAGACCTACAACGATGGACGGTAACGGTTGTTATGGGGACAGCTATTTTACAAACCACCATTATTGCCGCCTTGATGCTGAAACTAACCGCGCATATTTGAATAAATGAATCAGGCAGGGAAGCCAACCAAGCCCCCGCCTGATTACTATTTTTGTTCCGCCAGAATTCCAGACCCCGCCTTTTTCCATTCTGTGCGCCTTGGGTCTGATTCTGGCACTTTAGTCAAGCCAACCAACGCGCCCAGTAATTCATTTTTATCTATCTTTGGCTTGCCAGTATCTTTATCAACAAGCCCCGCCAAAATTAACAGACCAGCCACATTATAAAGTTCATGGTCTCTGGCTTTGCGTTCCGCCTTTTTTTCGGCGTGTTTTTCGGCTTGTATCAAATTACCAGCCGCCTGTTTTGCCTTGTTTGCCCTCTCTGCCGCTTTCTCCGCCCTGACCAGCGCGTTAAACTTTTTATCATCCTGTGGCGTTCTGTTTTGTTTGTCGAACAGCTCAATCAATATATTTTGTTGTTCCGTGCGAGATTTAAGCCCTTTCAAGGTTAAGACCCGATTATTCAACCATTCTGCATTTTTGTCAGTCATAGATACCACCTGCTTTTAGATTTAAGTAACGCCAAATTATAACAGATTGATAAGGCTGGTATACCGTGCTATCCTGAGACCGTACAAGGTTGAAGGCGCACTTATACCTTTCTATAACCTACCCAGCGAAGCATGGATAAGTTATAGAAAGGGTGCGCTCCTGCCGAGGGCTAACATCAAAAGAAAAAAGAAATGGCTACTTATCACCTAACCGCGAAAATTGGGAAAAAAGG
>JAURYI010000052.1 GCA_030654015.1 Methylococcales bacterium
GTGGATCAACCCAATCAAGTCTATGTCGGTGACATCATTTACAGTCACACGCAAGAGGGTTGGCTGTATTTAGCCATCGTCATAGACCTCTACTCACGGCAAATCGTAGGCTGGTCTATGGCGGAACACATGAAAACCAGAGATTCATTGCTGACCGAAACTATAAACAGCGAATACTCAACTGAATCAAGTTTTTTTTGATTGATAGCTTGGTAGGGTCGGGCGCAACAGTGAAACGTATTGCGTCGAATGTTTTTCAACCACTATGTGGATTATTACTCCTATCGTTATCACTTACGCCATACAACACTGTAATTAAGGTACTGCGCATATTCATCAGTAAATATACGGTAGTGAAATATATTTTATTTACAATGAATTAGAGTAATGTGCGGAAATTATTGTTTCTCGATACTCTATATGAATATACAAAATTGCTTCAAAATGACCTCTGAATAATATATGCAAAACACTGTCGTAAATAAATTGTGTGCGGAAACCAAGTTTTTATAGTTTTGCGACACCAGTAAAGAGCATAAAAATAAGACCTTGGGATATTAGCGTATATTTACAGACGAATATGTACAGTATTTTTAATTTTGATTTCCTAACGTAACAGAACCGTATTTCTTGGCTTTAGCTAAACTTTGCGACAGAATCCACTAAAACTTTATTGAAGCAGTGAGTCTCACCATACGCGGTTCTACGGGATGTTTGAGAATGCCATCGACTCCTTCCATTGGTTCGTTGGGTAGGCGAGAAGTATAGGCGTAGGCAATGTCGTTGCTTTTGGCATTTAAGACATTGAACAAATCGAGTTCTAGTTTTACATCTTCATGTTTATAACCCACACCCCAATTGACGATGGTGGTATCGCCTGCTTTTAGGCTGCCTGTATCGTTCAATGGCATATCACCAAAATGGCGTAAGCGTAAGGTACTAAAAAATTGATAGGGTAGTTGTACCACTGCGCCCGCACTGATGACTCTACCGACTGAATTAGGGATGTAGTTCATGTCACGCGGCACACCGACATAATGCGCGACTGAAAGTGCCAAACTAGCATCCAGTGTCAGCCAATCATTGACCGCGTAATCATTATTCCATTCCACGCCATATCGTTCACTGCGTCCGCTGGGTTCGGTTGTTCCCGCATCACCGACAAAAATCAGTTCTGAATTCATCTGTAACCACCACAAAGCCAAGGTAGAATTCAAACCATGAATAAATTTATTGCTGAGTCCCAGTTCACCGCCGCGTGACCAGACTAAAGGCGCGACTGAACTCAGGTTATCGCCTGACACGGGGTCAATCGATAGTGTTGTGCCGCGTGCATTATTGGAATGATAGCCGTAGCCTGCATTGACGAAAATTTCATGATTCAACCAAGGGCCGAAAATCAAACTTAATTTAGGGCTAAGCATAGCGGCGTTTTTCTGCCCTGAATTAGCTGCCAGCGTTTTACTGTTGACATTGAAATCAAAAAAATCTGCGCGTAAGCCTGCAATGCTGCGAAACTTTTCTTGCCACTGCACCTGATTTTTTGCGTAGAGTCCGATGCTGGTTTCGCTAATATCATCTTGGCGCACGGTTTGAAAAACCTGCCGTTGTTGCGAGCGATTTAATGCCGTGCCCATGATTTCATCATGACGGATTTGTATGCCTAAGCGGTTATCAACGTCAAAGCCAAACCACTGACTAAACCACGTTTGTTCACCATTGCCACCGATAACAATACGTTTCTCTTTTTGGTTTATTTGGTCGCCTTCAATCGGGTAATCCAGATAACCTGTGTTATTGGAATACAGGTCGAGGTCGTAATAAACGAGGTAAGCATTAAAGTCATTTTTATAATTCTCGCCTTTGCTCCAAAAATTACTGGATAAACTATAACGATTACTGATGCCACCATCCGATAAGCCCATATTGCCGTATAAATCCAGCGTGCCATCATCAATAGCGCGTTGCGGAATTTGGTTGGTGGCATTCCATTTCGCATGATAGGCTTTCGCATTCGCTGATACGCCCCATGTTTTATTATCTAAGGTATAACGCACCATGCCGTTATATTTACCTAAGTCTTCTGACTGCTGCCAAACGCCGTTATAAAAATTAAATTCACCCGCATGCAATAAATCGCCGTTGCCGATTTTGTTTGAATTTGCCAATAAGGAGCGGTAATAGCCAAATTCGCCGCCTGTAAATTTAAATAAACCTTAGGATAATTTGGGCATAGTGAGCATACGCATATAACCTGCGGACGCAAAATCGCCTACTTCGGCATAATAAGGTCCTTTGCCATATTCAATATTTTCCACCATCTCAGGAATTACACTGTTTAAATCCAGATAACCTTGACCATGGGTATGGCTGGGCATATTCATGGGAACGCCATCAACCATGACTGAAAAATCAGTGCCATGATCTAAATTAAAACCGCGTAGAAAAAACTGATTAGCTTTACCAGAACCGCTGTGTTGCGTGGCTAATGCCCCTGGAACGACTTCCACCATTTCACCGACACGCGCCATTGGACGATTGGCAATTTTTGTCTGACTGACCACGCTTTGTGAGGCCGAATTTGATTGGGTGATTAAGTGCGTGACGTTGCCTTTGACTTCGACGGTACTCAGATTAATCAATGCGTTGTCGTCTTTATGGGTAGAGGCTGCTTGTGAGATCTGTATCGGCGATAAGCCGACCACAACGATTAAATGGGCGATAAGTTTTTGCATATACTTGTTGAGTAGTAAATGGATGCTGACAATAAGCGTTAGTGTTTAGCAATAAGGAAGACTCAGAAACGCAAAATACCCAAAAGGTGGTGTGCGTGCTTATGCGGTTTTCAATAGCTTTTGAAATTTGGTTTTGTTGGATAATGGGCGTGACAGCTTTCACAAGAGGCATATAAATCATTGCCTGCATTATTGACCGCTTCAACATCATTGGCATCGGCGGCTTTTGCTACCGCTGTTGCCGCAGCCAGTAAAGTGTTGGCTGATTGTTGCCAGACGCGCTGGTCTTTGTTGGCAGGTGAAGACAGCAACCATTCACCAGAGGCGACTAAATTCAGAGCGTTACGTTTGACTTGCTGCCAGTCCTGCGCATTTCTTGGTTCAGTATTTGCCACAGTAAAAACGATATTGGATGCGGGCATCGTCACTTCCTGCATATTCTTTTTAACAGAAGTATCTGGATTAACCTGTTGCGGTGCGCAACTGCTCAAAATCAGTGCGATTGTTGCCGTGAATATCAATAAAGTCTGGTGGTTGTTCATACTGGAATGCCTAGCCATAAGGGGATAAGGATGTATAGCGTGACCAAAAGGTCTCGCTATACTGTGTGAATCCATTTATGAGTCTATTTGTCGCTAACAACTAGCCCGCTTTATCGGCAGGTTTGTGTTCTTCTTTAGGCGCGATTTTTAATACTGCTCCGCCTTCTGCTTCGTAATCCTGAATGCCTACTGCGCCCACAACTTTAAAGCCTTTCTCAGCCAATAAATCTGCGCCTTTACCTGCACGTCCCGCGTGATTAGATACAGTGACTACTAGGCGATCTTTAGGAATAAACGCCAAGCTATTTTCCAGATCTTTGCTTTGAATGCTTAAGTACGCAGGAAAACCGCCAATTTTGGTGACTTCATCTGGCTGACGCAAATCAATCAGAATAATTTCATTCGGTTTTGCTAACAACACATCCAATTGCGCACGGTTTAGTTTAGGCGTTTTTGCCGTATAAGCGTGTTGTTCTGCGGCCGCTGGTTTTGCTGGAGCGGCAGTTTCAGCGGCTATTGCTTGCACTGCATTAAAAGCCAGCAATAAAATTATTAATTTACCTAATTTTTTCATTTTTTCTCTCTCATTAATTTATTAAATAGTCGGTATTAACCTGTTAAAAAGTCACGCACCTAAGAAATGGCGAATTACCTATTTCTTCGCTGTACGGTTAAAGAAAAGCAGTGTTTGTGCCAAAAATAAGCAATGACAATAAAAAATTTTTATCTATTTGATAATTAAACTTTATTTTTCTCAATAGCGGCTGTTCAGCCTGTTAGATCTTAATTTTTCTGGGTATCAATTGCTTCTGTAGCAACAACGGGCAAGCAAGTATTGCCTATGAAACAGCAGGAACGGCATGAGTAAATGCCCACGAAAGACACGAAAAATAAAGCGGTAGTTTGACGGCATCGAATTACGCACCAGATAAAAAGCCTTTTCGTGCTTTTGGTGTTTTTCGTGGACAAAAATTCCCCACATACCTCCCGTAACTGTTGGCCTGCGTTCAGCGCACAAGCAATTCCTGCTGTTTTACCACCACCACCACCGTCACAAAAATTAAAATAACAATAAAAACAAGTGGTTAAAAATAGGCACGGGCTTTGCTTTAGCTTAAATAAGCATTTGAATTCTGCATTTCAATTGGCACACCAATGACCTTTATTTTTAACATACCTACATGAATGATTTTAAACCTGAGTTAGAAAAAACTCGTTATCGACTGTTAGCAACGGCGAGCCGTATTTTTGCCGAAAAAGGTTATCAGGAAGACACGATTGCCGAAATTTGTGAACAGGCAAAAACCAATATTGCCTCGGTTAATTATTATTTTCGCGATAAAGAAAGCCTTTATCTGGAATCGTGGCGTTTCGCTTTCAATAGTGAACTACTGCAATATCCCCCTGATACGGGCGTGCTGAGCAATATGTCAGCAGAACAACGGTTAGCGACGCGCATCACCTCATTGATTCAGCGAGTCGCTGCCAATGACTCTTATTCATTCGCTATTCTTAATAAAGAAATGGCACAACCCACGCGCTTACTCGCTGATATTCTCGAAAAAGAAATCAATCCGCAACGCCAGCAAATGCTGGTGTTGCTCAAAGAATGTCTTGGGCAGTCTGCTACTGAACAACAAATTCAATTTTGCCATGCCAGCATCATGGGGCAATGCTTTCAACTATTGCGCTTAAAACAAATGCAGAAAGCCAAAAACGCCAGTCATCACGCCCGCGAATTAAACGACATCAAGGCATTTGCCGATCATGTAGTGGTGTTTTCGCTAGCAGGCATTCAAGCCCTTCGTACCCAAAACCTACTTGAAATTTATGCCTATAAATCCTGAAATAACGCCGAGCCGCTCACGCAAGCCTTGGCTACTGTTTGCTTTATTGCTGTTAGTCGCTGCGGGTGCGGCTGCTTATTATGCAAAGCAAACACCTAGTGAACCAAAAACAACCGAGCAAGCGCGTGGCGAAGGCAAACGTGGGCGCGATAAAGACGATGCGCCCACCCCAGTGGCAATAGAAACTTCTAAGCAAGTCGATTTTGAAGTGTATCTCAATGGACTGGGCACAGTTGTGCCATTACGAACCGTGACGGTACGCCCCAGAGTGGATGGTGAATTAGTTAAAGTGGCGTTTAACGAAGGACAGCTGGTTAAACAAGGCGAGCTACTGGCAGAAATAGACCCGCGCCCGTTTCAAATTCAGTTGCAACAAGCAGAAGGGCAATTATTGCGCGATCAAGCCTTGTTAAAAAATACCGAAATAGACCAAGTACGCTATCAAAAATTATTGGAACAAGATTCGATTTCCGCACAACAAACCGTGACGCAAGAATCGCAAGTGAAGCAATATCGCGGCATCGTGGAAATGGATAAAGCGCAGGTCAACAACGCCAAATTACAGCTTGATTATGCGCGACTAACCGCGCCGATTGCTGGGCAAGTGGGGTTGCGGCAAATCGACCAAGGTAATGTTGTTCATGCGAATGATACCAATGGTTTAGTGGTGATTACGCAGTTACAACCGATTAATGTCGTGTTCACGCTGCCCGAAGATAAAGTGCAGGAGGTAGTGAAACGCTGGAATTCTAAATTACCCGTGACGGTGACGGCTTACGATAGAGCAGGTAAAAATAAACTGGCTGAGGGTAAATTACTGGCTCTCGATAACCAAATAGATTCCACGACGGGCACACTGAAACTCAAAGCCCAGTTTGATAACACTGACGCGTTGTTATTCGCCAATCAATTCGTCAATATCAAAATGCACCTGAATACCTTGCAAAGCGTAACGCAAGTGTCCAGCGCGGCCATTCAACACGATACCCAAGGCGCATTTATTTATGTCGTCAGTCCAGAAAAAACCGTGCAGGTGCGCCGCGTAACACTGGGTGAAACGGAAGGTGACAAAGTGGTGGTGTTAGAAAATCTGGCAGCAAATGAAACCGTGGTGGTTGAAGGCGTTGATCGTTTACGCGAAGGCGGAAAAATTGATGTGGCTGAAAAAGATGGCCAGGCAGTGGCTGCTGTGCCAGATGCTCAGGCTAAACCTGATAGAAAATCTCGTAAGAAAAACCTATGACTACGCCTAATTCCAAAACTGCCTTTAATCCCTCCAGACTATTCATTTTACGTCCAGTCGCCACCTCATTATTAATGGTTGCTGTGCTATTAGTCGGTGTGTTGGCATATCGTTTATTACCTGTATCGGCATTGCCGCAGGTGGATTATCCCACCATTCAGGTAGTGACTTTATATCCGGGGGCGAGTCCAGAAGTCATGACTTCAGTGATTACCGCACCGTTGGAACGCCAATTCGGACAAATGCCCGGTCTAACACAAATGTCATCCACCAGTTCGGGTGGTGCATCGGTGATTACCTTGCAGTTCAATCTAAATCTGGATTTAGACATTGCGGAACAAACCGTACAAGCGGCGATTAATGCAGCCGCTAATTTTCTCCCCGATGATTTACCGCAAGCACCCATCTACAGCAAGGTGAATCCAGCCGATACGCCGATTATGACGCTGGCAATCAGTTCCAAATCCTTACCGCTGTTTAAAGTGGAAGATTTGGTGGACACACGCTTAGCGCAAAAAATCGCCCAATTATCAGGCGTTGGCATGGTCAGTATCAGCGGTGGTCAACGTCCTGCGGTGCGTGTGCAAGTCAATCATAAAGCCTTAAGTGCTTACGGCATCAGCTTGGAAGATGTGCGCGTGGTGATTGCCGCCGCGAATGTTAATCAGCCTAAAGGGATGTTTAATGGCGCGAAACGCTCGGCGATTATTGACAGTAACGACCAGCTACATTCCGCCGCAGAATACCGTGAATTAGTCGTGGCGTATCGTAACGGCGCACCTGTGCGCTTGTCGGAAGTCGCTGAGGTGATTGATGCCGCTGAAAATACCCAACTAGCGGCGTGGGCAAACGACCAAGCGGCAGTGATATTAAATATTCAGCGTCAACCCGGTGCGAATGTCATTGAAGTGGTCGATCGCATTAATGAATTATTGCCCAAATTACAGGCGGCATTACCGCTTAATGTGGAAGTATTACCGTTGACCGATCGCACGGTAACGATTCGCGCTTCGGTGCATGATGTGCAGTTTGAATTATTGCTAGCAATCGCGCTGGTAGTGATGGTGATTTTTCTATTTTTGCGTAATGTGCCAGCCACCATTATTCCCGCTGTTGCCGTACCGTTGTCGTTAGTCGGTACGTTTGCGGTGATGTATATGGCGGAATTCAGTATTAATAATCTCACTCTAATGGCGTTGACCATTGCCACGGGTTTCGTGGTAGATGATGCTATCGTGGTGATTGAAAATATTTCCCGCTATATCGAGCGCGGCGAATCACCGTTAAAAGCCGCGCTAAAAGGCTCAGAACAAATCGGCTTTACCATTATTTCGCTGACTTTTTCCTTAGTTGCCGTGTTAATACCGCTGTTATTCATGGGCGATGTGGTTGGGCGTTTGTTTCGTGAATTTGCAATTACGCTGGCAGTGGCGATTTTAATTTCTGCGGTGGTGTCTTTAACGCTCACCCCGATGATGTGCGCGAAATTACTGCACACGCATTCCATACATAGTAGTGAGGAAGAATTAAGCAACGATAATTGGTTTGACCGCTTTATCTTGGCTTATGGTCGTAGTTTGGAATGGGTGTTGCGTCATCAAGTTTTAACAATGCTGGTGTTTTTTGCCACTGCCGCTTTAACCGTCGCGTTGTACATCGTCATTCCTAAAGGATTTTTTCCTACACAAGACACAGGCATCATTCAAGGTATATCAGAAGCACCGCAAAATGTGTCGTTTTCCGCAATGGCAGACTATCAACAAAAACTTGGTTCATTAATTCTGCAAGACCCTGCGGTTGATAGTTTGTCATCGTTTATTGGTGTGGACGGCATTAACAGCACACCGAATGTCGGACGATTTTTAATTAATTTAAAACCACATGAACAACGTAACGTTACTGCCTCTCAGGTAATAGCGCGCTTGCAACCTAAGTTAGCAACGCTCAATGGTGTCACTCTGTATTTGCAACCTGTGCAGGATTTGACCATGGAAAATCGTGTCAGTCGCACGCAATACCAATTCACTCTGGAATCTACCAATATTGACGAACTCAATCAATGGACGCATAAGCTGGTGGCAAAGCTCGCCAGTCAACCCGAATTCAGCGAAGTCACTAGCGACGTGCAGGATCAAGGGCAACAGGTTTATGTCAATATCGACCGCAGTACCGCCAGCCGTCTAGGTGTCAGTACAGCGGCGATTGATAACGCTTTATACAGTGCTTATGGGCAACGCTTGGTATCGACTATTTTCACGCAATCTAATCAATACCGCGTGGTGTTGGAAGTTGATCCCAAAGAACAAACGTCACCCGAAAGCCTGAACGAGTTGCGCGTGCCATCCAGTAACGGCACGCAAGTTCCATTATCAGTATTGGCTGAATTATCAGAAAAACCCACGCCTTTATCGATTAATCATCTCGACCAATTTCCCGTCGCTACGCTGTCATTTAATTTAGCCGCTGGTGTGGCGTTAGGTGATGCAGTCACCGCGATTGAACGCACCAAGCAGGAATTAGGATTGCCGTTGAGCATACGAACCACTTATCAAGGTGCGACACAGGCATTTAAAGCCTCGTTACAAAACAGTTTATGGCTGATTTTAGCGGCGATAGTCACGGTTTATATTGTGCTGGGCGTACTGTATGAAAGTTATATTCACCCGATTACCATACTGTCAACCTTGCCGTCTGCGGGTGTCGGGGCGTTATTGGCATTGATGGTGTCGGGTAATGATTTGGGCATTATCAGCATCATCGGCATTATTTTGCTGATAGGTATCGTCAAGAAAAACGCCATTATGATGATTGACTTCGCATTGGAAGCCGAACGCAAACAGGGGATGTCGCCGCGTGATGCGATTTTTCAAGCCTGTTTATTACGCTTTCGCCCGATACTCATGACCACACTCGCCGCTTTGTTGGGTGCATTGCCCTTGATGTTAGGCACGGGCGTGGGTTCAGAATTGCGCCATCCATTAGGTATTACGATGGTCGGTGGTTTGCTGCTCAGTCAATTGTTGACACTGTACACCACACCTGTGATTTATTTATGGATGGACAGTTTGGCGGCGCGTGTCACTGCTGGACTGAAGCTGAATGCGGCTGAAGTCATCGAACAAGAAGAGGGGTTGTGATGAATCTGTCCGCGCTATTTATTTATCGTCCTGTTGCCACCAGTTTGTTGACCATCGCGCTTGCACTGGTGGGCACATTGGCTTTTTTAAATTTACCTGTGGCATCGTTGCCGCAGGTGGATTTTCCCACTATCGGCGTACAGGCACAGCTCCCTGGAGCGAGCGCGGAAACGATGGCAGCAACCGTGGCAACGCCCTTGGAAAGAGCCTTGGGGCGTATTGCGGGCGTGACCGAAATGACTTCCAGCAGCTCATTAGGTTCTACGCAAATCACGCTGCAATTTGATTTGCATCGTGACATCAACGGCGCGGCGCGTGATGTGCAAGCGGCAATTAATGCTGCCCCTGTGCCCAGCAATATGCCCAATCGTCCCAGTTATCGGCGTGATAATCCAGCCGATCCGCCGATTCTTATTTTGGCTCTGACTTCCGACACGCACGACAGAGGGCAAATGTACGATATTACCTCGACGATTCTGGCACAAAAAATCGCGCAAATTCCGGGAATTGGTCAGGTACAAATTGGCGGCGCGGCGTTGCCTGCCGTTAGAGTGGAACTGAATCCTAATGCCTTAAGCAAATACGGTATCGGTTTGGAGGATGTGAAAAACACCATCACCAAAACCAACATCAATCGCCCTAAAGGTTTTCTGGAACACGGTAAAGAACGCTGGCAGATTCAGGCGAACGACCAAGCGCGTAAGGCAAAAGATTATTTACCGTTGATTGTCAGTTATCGAAATAACGCCCCTGTGAGCATTGGTGATTTGGGGCAAGTGGTCGATTCAGTGGAAGATTTACGCAATACGGGACTGAAAAATGGTAAACCAGCGGTTATTCTGATTATCAAGAAACAACCAATGGCAAACGTCATTGAAACCGTTGAACAAGTTAAAAGCCTATTGCCAGAATTACGCGCCTCGATTCCTGATACCGTGGATTTATCGATGGTGGTCGATCGATCATTGACGATTCGCGCTTCGATTACCGAAGTAGAACACAGCTTATTACTCGCGATAGTGCTGGTGATTTTGGTGGTGTTGCTGTTTTTGCGTAATTTACGTTCTACGCTCGTTCCTGTGATTGCCGTGCCTGTATCTTTGCTGGGTGCGTGCGCGGTGATGTATTTATGCGGTTACAGTCTGAATAATTTATCGTTAATGGCGTTGACCATTTCCACGGGCTTTGTGGTCGATGATGCCATTGTGGTGCTGGAAAATACCAGCCGCCATATTGAAAAAGGTGAACGCCCATTCAAAGCGGCATTGTTGGCAACTTCCGAAGTCGGCTTTACCGTGTTGGCAATGAGCGTGTCGCTGGTGGCGGTGTTTATTCCCATTATGTTAATGGGCGGTGTGGTCGGGCGATTGTTTCGCGAATTCGCCGTCACGTTGTCAGCGGCAGTGCTGGTGTCTTTGGTAGTTTCGCTGACGGTCACGCCTATGCTGTGTGCGCGGTGGTTGACACAGGAACCCCCTCGCCATTCTTATCTTTACCTGCTTATCGGGCGCAGTTTCGATAAGCTGCAAACTGGTTACCAACACAGTTTATCGTGGGCATTGCGCCATAGTCGCGTGATGCTGTTGTTGCTATTTGCCACTATCGGGGTGAATGTTTATTTATACAACATCATTGATAAAGGCTTTTTTCCCACGCAAGACGGCGGGCGCATCATCGGTGATGTTCAGGCAGATCAAGGCACGTCTTTTTTAGCGTTGCAAAAAAAGTTGTTTGAATTTTCCAAGATATTACAAGAAGACCCTGCGGTCAGTAACGTGGTGGGCTTTGCGGGTAGTCAGGAAAACAGCAACAGTGCCAGAATGTTTTTGGTGCTGAAACCACATAATGAACGCGGTTCTATTGATGAGGTAATGAACCGTTTGCGCAAGAATATTCAGCGTATCGCAGGGGCTAAGCTGCATTTACGGCCTGCGCAAGAATTAAGAATCGGTGGTCGTCCGTCTTCTGGATTATATGAATACACTATGCAATCCGATAATCTGCAAGAATTGCAACAATGGACACCAAAAGTATTAGAGGCATTATCCAAGATGCCAGAATTAAAAGATGTCAACACCAGCCAACAGGATAAAGGGCAGCAAATCAGTTTGGTGGTCAATAGAGATATGGCGGCGCGTTATGGTATCAGCACTGCCATGATTGATACCGCGCTGAATAATGCTTTTGGACAGCGGCAAGTGTCGGTGATTTATAACGCACTGAATCAATACCGCGTGGTGTTGGAAGTCGCGCCTGAATATTGGCAAAGTCCAGAAGCTCTGCAACAACTGTATATCAGCGTTCCCAGTAAGCAATCGCCCACAGGCGAACCAATCCCACCAGCGCAAGTGCCGCTATCCGCCGTCGCCAGCTTCGCACCGACGAACACGCCGCTGAATATCAATCATCAAGGGCAGTTCGCCGCTGTGACCTTGGCATTTAATCTGCAAGCAGGCACATCGTTATCTACCGCCACCGAACGCATTGAAAGCACGTTGCGCGATATTGGCGTACCCAACACCCTACAAGGCAGTTTTCAAGGTGCGGCGAAAGCCTTTCAGGAATCTTTGCATAACCAACTGTGGTTAATTCTGGGGGCGTTGGTGACTATTTATATCGTGCTGGGCGTACTTTATGAAAGCTATATTCATCCTTTAACTATTTTGTCTACGCTGCCATCGGCGGGCGTGGGCGCGTTATTGGCATTAATGGCGTGTCGTACGGAATTCAGCATTATTGCCTTAATCGGCGTGATTTTGCTGATTGGCATCGTTAAGAAAAACGCCATTATGATGATTGATTTCGCCTTACACGCGGAACGCGAACAAGGTCTGGATGCTAAAGAGGCGATTTTTCAAGCCTGTGTACTGCGCTTTCGCCCCATCATGATGACCACGCTCGCCGCTTTGTTCGGTGCGTTGCCCTTGGCATTAGGCACGGGTTACGGCGCGGAACTGCGGCAACCTTTAGGCATTGCGATTGTTGGCGGACTGGTTTTTAGTCAGTTGCTCACCCTGTACACCACCCCTGTGGTTTATTTATATCTGGATCGTTTTCGTGTGTGGTTTCATCGTCGCGTTATCAAACGCCGCGTTGTTCTGACCGATAAAACCGTTTAAGTTTCTTTGAGAATTTCATGACACCTCGTTTTAGTTCCACTCTCACTTATTTGTTACTCACTGCACCGCTGTTCGGTTGTATGGTTGGCCCTGATTATGTGCGTCCACCAACAAACATTACTCAGGCATTTAAAGAAGAAAAAGGCTGGAAACGCGCTCAGCCACATGACCATGCCCTGACGGGCAAATGGTGGGAAATTTTTAAAGATGCCAAGCTGAATGCTTTGGAAGAACAAGTTGCTACGGCGAATCAGTCCATTATTGAAGCGGAAGCACAATATCGACAAGCACAACATCTGGTGCAATCAGCGCAATCCTCCTTATTTCCTGTGGTGAATGGTACGGCAACCACCAATCGTTTTCGCGCCGCGACAGGTCAAAGTGTTGCTGTATCTGGGGTACGAAATTTATTTGGTACGGCGTTATCAATCGCATGGGAACCCGATTTATGGGGCGGTGTACGTCGTCAGATTGAAACCAATACCAGCAATGCCCAAGCCAGCGCGGCAACCTTGCAAGCCTTGCGCTTATCCATACAGGGCAATCTTGCCGAATATTATTTTCAGATTAAATCACTGGATTCGCAAAAAGCCTTGCTGGAAGAAACGGTCACCGCCTACAGCAAGGTGTTAAGCATTATTCAAAATCGCTATGCTGCTGGAGTGGTTGCGAAAAGTGACGTTGCGCAAGCAGAAACGCAAGTGAAATCCACCAAAGCCAGAGCCATTAATCTGGGTGTGCAACGGGCGAAACTGGAACACGCAATCGCGGTATTAATCGGCAAAACGCCAGCCTCTTTGTCGATTGCTCAGGAAGGTCTAAATGTTGAACCACCAACAATTCCAGTTAGTTTGCCCTCAGAATTATTGGAACGACGACCCGATATTGCCGCCGCTGAACGCAAAATTGCGGCGGCGAATGCCCAGATTGGTGTTGCCAAAGCGGCGTATTTCCCAACCTTGAATCTGGCAGCTAGCAACGGTTTTCAATCCAGCACGCTAGATACTTTATTCACTACCGCTCGCCGTTATTGGGCGTTGGGCCCTGCGGGTGCCGCGTTGACGCTGTTTGATGGCGGCGCGAAAAACGCCCAATACAAACAGGCGATAGACAGTTTTGATGCCAGCGTTGCCGCGTATCGCCAAACGGTTTTAACGGGTTTTCAGGAAGTGGAAGACCAACTTGCCGCCTTACGCATACTGGATGAAGAAATGCAGGTGCAGAATGAAGCCGTGGCTGCCGCTAATCAAGCACTGGCGTTGACCATCAATCAATATCAATCAGGTACGATCAGTTATCAGGATGTGATTATTGTGCAGACCCAAACCCTCAACAACAGACAAACTGCCTTACAGCTACAGGGCGACCGCTTAGACGCATCGGTATTATTGATTAAAGCCTTAGGAGGCGGTTGGCATGAAAAACTGTTGCCCACGCCAGAAGAAGCCGTCGGTGAAACCAAATGGACGGATTATTTAATTTTTCCAGTGGAGTAGTTGTTACCTCTACACTGCTGTCATTAAGTTCAACACGCGCTTAAGCCACTTAAACCTGCGAGGTCTTCAAGACCTTGTATGTTAAACATAAGGCAACATAATGAGTTTTGATTAGCTCAGGAGAGCTAATGAAAACAGAGGAAAGGTAGACCGATAAGACCTTGGTTTAAGAAAATAAAACCGTCTGCGAGCGCAGGTCGCCTTTCCTTACTTTTTACATCTCGAACAGTTGC
>JAURYI010000119.1 GCA_030654015.1 Methylococcales bacterium
TTCGTCTTCTTCGTCTTCTTCGTCTTCTTCGTCTTCTTCGTCTTCTTCGTCTTCTTCGTCTTCCTCGTCTTCCTCGTCTTCCTCGTCTTCCTCGTCTTCTTCGTCTTCTTCGTCTTCTTCGTCTTCTTCGTCTTCTTCAGACTCTTCAGATTCTTCGCTATATTCCTCAGAGGATTCGCTGTACTCCTCGGAAGATTCACTGTACTCCTCAGAAGATTCGGAGCTTTCCATTTGCCACGACGACATCATTTCAAACATTGAGCTGCTTTCACTTTCTGAAAATCCATCTATGCTGACCACACTTTGAATATCAATCATGATTTTTGCCAGCATTTCACTGGAAAAATACTCGCCCAATAAAGTCACCGACTCTTCAATCAGCGTGATATTAGTGATGTCTCTGACGGCATAACGCAATATTCTTTCCGCACTCATATCCACGCCTAACATTTCGATAGTCGAGGTCATATACAGCGCGATAGCATCGTATTCTTCGTCGCTTAAATCGCCATCCTGACCTGCGGCATATAAGAACAATAAGGCAATACGGTATTCAAGCGGATAATCGTCACCCATTGCATCCAGCATCGCGGCATAATCTTCCTCGCTCATATTCGCTAGTTCAGATTCGTAATCCCCCACTACCGATTCATCGCTGTTATCCCAATATTGCTGATTATTGAAATCAGTGTTGTCGAGTTGTTTGATAATCCACGAGTCGCCATCGTTAAATTTAGGATTGACCAGATAATCGTAAGGAATATAACAATAGCCTTTATCGCCCCAGCCTTCGCCCCATGAGTTACGCACGATAAATACCTTGTCTTTATCAGAATAACCGACCGCCAGCATCGCGTGACCACCGTGTGATTCGCGTGATGCTTCAGTATCAGACGGCATCGGCACTACGCCTTTTTTGCGTTGTTTATCAAACGATTTATATAAATTGATACCGAAAATAATCGGATAACCTTCGGCTAAACTGTGTTTCCACGCATACAGATCAGTAGGTACTGCCGCCATGTCCTGAACTAGAAAGGCAGCCGCTTCATCGTAGTGCTCCTGATAAGGTTCGTCATTGACAATGACTGGATCAAACGGGTAGTTTGCTTCCGCACACGCGCCCCATTTTTTCAAACCCTCAATAGCGTGTTGAATATAACAACCGCTGTCTTCTATTTTTCCGCCTTCCTCTGTGCCTTCATAACGACCGTTGTAATAAATAAACATCCGACTGACATCGTAATCTTCACCCGTGTGCATTTTGGCGAGGTATTCATACGCACCCGCGACCGCATTGGCAACACAACTGCTGGTTTGTCCTTGATCTTCAACAGCGGTCAAGTATTTTCTTAAATCAACTTTACGAGGTAACTCAGATTCTTTGTAGCGGTTTTCACTGTATTTTTTTGCATCAGCACTCGGTTTTGCCGATTTATAACCTTTAAGACTCCGTTGACTACCATCAGCGCGTCCAAATGTAAAATCACTCATAAATGTCCTATCAATTAAGGGTAAGAAGAAAGAAATTGCTTTAAAAGCGGGTGAACAATAAAACAAACGTGGCATAAGCGCAAACGCTTTTACTACACTATGCTACAAGTAATTTTCACCTTCTCGGCTCAGACCAAAACGATCCATTTTTTTATAGAGTGTGGTGCGGGTAATACCCAGTTTTTTTGCTGCCATTGAGATATTGCCCGCGCAATGTTTCAGAGCGGTTTTTATGCCGTGAAACTCCCAGTCGTTCAGAGATACCACATCCGAATGCTCCATAAATGAGTCGGAAAACGGTTGCTGCCTGTTAGCACTGAATTGCTTGATTTCAGCAATAAAATCAATCGGTAAATCGTGTACTGTAATAGTAGAGCTACTGGCAGTGTACAGGGTCGCTCTTATCACGCTAATCAGTTGGCGAATATTTCCCGGCCACGGGTGTTGTTCGATTAACATAATCACGTCAGGAGCAATTTGTAACTGACCACTCGAAGCAATGACATTAATTTCCCGTTGCAGGATATGCTGAATAATGGCTTGTTTATCGGGGTTATCGCGTAACGGTTGCAAATGGATTTGCGCACCGTTCAGGCGATAATATAAATCCCGCCGAAACCGTCCCGCTTCCACCGCTTCTAGTAATTTCACATTGGTGGCAGCCACCACCTGAACATCAACACGCACAGGCTTGCTACCGCCGACAGGCGTAAATTCAGAACTTTCCAGCACCCGCAATAAAGTGGCTTGTAAATCAAAACTCATGTCGCCGATTTCATCGAGAAACAGAATGCCTTTGTCGGCAAGCATGAATTTTCCTGCTTTACCGCTGGATTTTGCGCCCGTAAAACTGCCTGCTTCATAACCAAACAATTCACTTTCAATCAAATCACGCGGAATAGACGCGCAATTAATGGCAATCAGCGGTGCGTCTTTTCGGGGGCCTGCCTGTTTTAATAAGCCGACAAAATGGTCTTTACCTACGCCCGATTCGCCTGTAATTAAAATAGGAATTTTGTAGTGCTGTAATTTGACCGCTTTGTTAAGCAATAACTGTAATTCGTTAGAAATAACCGAATGACTAACAGGTGGTAATGGTTTTTTAGCCGCATTAAAGTGGATTTTTTCTAATACCCGCTCTTGAGCTTGTGCATTTTGCGCTAATGGAAGATTGCTATTCACCAGCACACAGATCAAATGCAGAAAGGCAAATAATGAATTCATGCTTTCCTGCTGATTACTGACCAGACCGACGACTGCCAGTAATTCGCCGTCGTCATCCAGTAACGGATAACCTACGGTCGTAAACGGGTGCAGCACATTGAGAAAATGTTCCATGCCTTGAAACGCAATCGGTTTTTTGAGCATAGCCGCACTGCCGATGCCATTATTGCCCAAAATAGTTTCCGACCAGTTCGCACCCGTCTCATACATCTGGCTCATAAAAGAATGCGAAAATCGTTGCTCTCCAATGGTGTATAACAGACGACCGTCAGCCGCAATTAATACCATCATCACGCCCGCTTCTTTTAAAAAAATATAAAAGTTATGACTGAGGTCTTGCAGAAGTTTTTTAATCGGTGTGGCAGGATTACCCGCTTCAACGTGGTTATTAATGACGGGATAATCATCCCAGTTAGCATAATTACCCAATGGCAAATGATAGTCATCCAAACAGCGTTCCCACGCATCACGCACTTCAGGTCGCACCCAGTCGTATTGCTCAGGAACAGTTCGGGTCTGATTCATCCATTGCCATGCCTGTATAGGTCTGTCGATTTCAAACTCAACACGGTGTCTCAACAACAGAGTGTCATGGATGAGCTTTACTTGACTGGAAATGTTGAACGCTATATCCATGGGGCTTCCTTTTTTGCGGTTTAAATTGTTTCGACTAAAAACTAAAAGTCACGAAAATACTTGATTTTCATAACCTTTTTTGATTTTTTCAGTGTAAACGAACACGATAAGCAAAATAGAAAAAATAGGCAACGCGACATGATGTCGCATTGCCTTTATTCCATGTGTGGGAATAGGGAAGGAGCTTCTTATCAGGAAGCTGGGTAGGAGGATAAAACGGGGTAATTACCTGAACAATGTAGTTTATTCAAGAGGGTAATCTTTCAGTATTCGGTAGCTCTAAACATTGAGTGATTTTTGATAGCTTGATATGACGGGTAAAGTTGCTAGACCTGCGAGGTTTTTAAA